>JANPCS010000574.1:0-2887 GCA_031431065.1 Hyphomicrobiales bacterium
GAGATTGAAATCGCCAAAGTCGCCGAAGGCGCCATGGACGCCTGGAAACTTCGGGAACACGCCGCCGCCGCGATCATGGGGATGCTTGAGGCCGACGGCATGGCCGAACTCGTGAATGAACGAGATGAAATCAAAACCGCCCACTTCAAGACTCGACAGATCGTCGGTCTGGTAGGCCCTGAAGTTGATGATCACCGAACCCTGCTGATTGGCAGCTGGCCCCGTATCCTCGCCCGGCGGCGTGGCGATGCCGAGCGCCCCGTCGGCATCCCGGTTGTTGACCGCGCCGACAATGATATCGGCGTCACTTTGAGATGCGGCAACCGTGAAGTCGATGTTGCAGAAACTTTCGAACATCGCCATCGCCTGCTGGAAGGCGGCGACTTCCTGCGAGACGGTGTTGGCCGTGACGGTGGTGCCGCCGAAATCGAACTGCTCTCTGCCGCTGACACCGGCAATATAGACCGCCAAACTGTTTGTATCCGGTGTTCCATCACTCCAATGCTTGCCCCACAGCAACCCGTCAACCAGCGTGTTGCCGCTCGATGCCGTATTCACCGGATTTGAGAAGGCCATTTTTGAAACTCCTGATTTGGGGTGACGGGTGATCAGACCAGCATCTTGCCTTTGGCGTCAACGGCCGAACCGACGTCCGCGTCCGGCACGTCTTCGCCCATCAGCATTTCATTATGCGCCTTGCCCGACGGGATCATCGGGAAACAATTGGCGAGGCTCGCCACCCGGCAATCGAAAATTACCGGATTGGGCGTCTTGATCATCTCCTTGATGGCGCCGTCGAGATCGCCCGGTTTGTCGCAGCGCATGCCGACGCAGCCATAGGCCTCCGCCAGCTTGACAAAATCCGGCAGCGCTTCCGAGTAACTTTCCGAAAGACGGTTACCGTGCAGCAGCTGCTGCCATTGCCGCACCATGCCCATGTACTGATTGTTCAAGATGAAGATCTTGACCGGCAGGCGGTATTGCACGGCGGTGGACATTTCCTGCGCCGTCATCTGCACCGAGGCGTCACCGGCAATATCGATGACCAGCGACTTCGGATGCGCCATCTGCACGCCGATTGCCGCCGGCAAACCATAACCCATGGTGCCGAGGCCGCCGCTCGTCATCCAGCGGTTGGGCTCGTTGAAGCGATAGAACTGCGCCGCCCACATCTGGTGCTGGCCAACTTCGGTGGTGATGTAGGTATCCTTGTCCTTGGTCAGTTCATAGAGCCGCTCGATCGCGTATTGCGGCATGATCACGTCGGCGTTCTTCTTGTACTTGAGGCAGTCGCGCGCCCGCCAGCCATCGATCTGCTTCCACCAGCTATCGAGCGACTTCTTGTCGAGCGCCAGCGATTTCGACTTCCACACCCGCATCATGTCTTCGAGCGCGTGCGCGACATCGCCAACCACCGGAATATCGACCCGCACCGTCTTGTTGATCGACGAAGGGTCGATGTCGACATGGATTTTCTTCGAGCCCGGCGAGAAGGCATTGAGGCGCCCGGTGATGCGGTCGTCGAAACGCGCGCCGATGTTGATCATCACGTCGCAATCATGCATCGCCATGTTGGCTTCGTACATGCCGTGCATGCCCAGCATGCCGAGCCAGTTCTTGCCGGACGCCGGATAAGCGCCAAGACCCATCAGCGTCGAGGTGATGGGGATGTTGGTCATCGCCACGAACTCGCGCAGCAGTTTTGATGCGGTGGTGCCCGAGTTGATGACGCCACCACCGGTGTAAAGCAGCGGGCGCTTGGCCGAAGCAATGAGTTCGATGGCCGCGCGGATGGCGTTCTGGTCAGGCTTTACCTTCGGGCGGTAGGTCTTGTGCTCGATGTTCTTGGGGCCGACATAGCGGCCCTTGGCGAATTGCACGTCCTTCGGAATATCGACGACGACCGGGCCGGGCCGCCCGTGGGTTGCCACATAGAAGGCCTCGTGCAGGATGCGCGCCAGATCGTTGACATCCTTCACCAGGTAATTGTGCTTGGTGCAGGGACGCGTGATGCCCACCGTGTCGCATTCCTGAAAGGCGTCGTTGCCGATCAGATGGGTCGGCACCTGGCCGGTGATGCACACCATGGGGATCGAATCCATCAGCGCGTCGGTAAGGCCGGTCACCGCATTGGTGGCGCCGGGGCCAGAGGTCACCAGCACCACGCCGCATTTTCCAGTCGAGCGCGCATAGCCCTCCGCCATGTGGGTAGCGCCCTGCTCGTGGCGGACCAGGATGTGGCGGACCTTGTCCTGCTGGAAAATCTCGTCATAGATCGGCAGCACGGCACCGCCCGGATAGCCGAACACATGCTCGACCCCCTGGTCGGCCAGTGCCTTCAAAACGATTTCCGCGCCGCTCATCTCTGTCGTGGCCATCACAAACCCCTTGGTCTCAATTCCATTCCGTCAAACATGCTTTTGGTTATCAGGCAATAAAAAAGGCCCCCGAGGGAGCCTGTTTTTCGCGCAACACCACCAGGTCCTGGAAGCCTCAAGCTTCCCCGGCGTTGCGCGAACCTACCAGAATGCTGTTCATGGGGCGGGGTTGTACGTGGACGGAGGATGGGCGTCAAGAGGCTCAAACCAGTTCGAGTGTTCCCAATCGGACTGCCAAGTCTTCAAAGAGATCGCAGGCAAGCATTTCATCTGGCAGAATGACGCGCTTGTCGCGATAACCCTCCGCCGTGACGCCTTGATGCACGTGGGTTTCAAGCTTGACCGCATTGATCACCCAGAGCTCCCTTATCCCGAAGCCGGCGTAGAATTTGGCCTTCTTGCCCAGATCATAGCCCAGGCTCGAATCGGCGATTTCCACAACCAAAAGCGCCGTTTCGGGCTTCAAATTCACCAAACCCGACGATTTGCGGTAGAAGACGAAATCCGGT
>JANPCS010000575.1:0-5558 GCA_031431065.1 Hyphomicrobiales bacterium
GCCCGGCCGAAGCGGAAACAGGGTTGCAGCATGCTGCAACCCTGTTGTCGAGATACAAGGGAGGGTGAGGGGATGTCAGCCCCAGACTTCCCCTCATCCCCCCATCATGCTTCGCATGACGGGGAGCCAGTCGCCGGGAAAAGATACACTTGGAGATCAACTGTCCTCAGGCGGGAATTTTCCCCTCTGGCGTCAGCTTGTCCACCGCCTCGGGCAGCACTTTACTCAACCGCGCCAGCAGGTCGTCGCGGGTCAGCCCGGTCTGCTTCACCAGGCTGTCGATGAGATCGGCACCAAGGGCTTGCTCCATCTGCGGTTCGGAGATCGGCTGGTTGGGGCCGGTGCCGACCCAGGATTTGGCCTTTTCGCCCTGGCCGCCGGTCGTAAACTGATCGACCAGTTCGCCCAGGCCGCCGGTGATCTTGGTAGCCATCGGGCCATCGCCCAGCGCCTTCTTAACGCTTTCGAGGGCTCCTCCCGCCGCATCGGAACTGCTCAAGCCCTTGACGAACTCGCTGATCTTCTCGCGGTTCTGATAGCCGGCGACGGCGACAAGGCCCAGAAGTGCCAGCAGAGATGGCTTGCGTAACGACATGATTTTCTCCCACTAGGAATTGCTCTTCGCCTAATGTCGGCGCGAAATGTCGCAATTGCAAGAACCGGCTAAACTGGGTGAAAGTGTTGACGGCCGGACGGAATGGTAGCTATAGGAAAACCACATAACATCAGCAATCCCGATGTCCATCTTGGTCGAAGTGGTCGCGGACGAGAGAACCACATGAGCGGGCTGGCGGCCGAAAATCCCGAACCATCACTTCGCCGTGCGATTGTTGAGGAATTGGCGGGGGTGATAACCGCCGGCGACAACGCCCGGATCGCCGATGCGTTTCGGTACTGGTGCAACCGCCAAGGGCGGTTGGCCCAATGTTTTTCGGAAGTGGAATTGCTGGTCCGCGAGGCCGGGTTGATGAGCCTGTTCATCTCCACGCTGCTCGATACGGTCCGGAATTCGGGCATCATCCCCCGCCTGAATACGCATTTGAAAGGACTCGCCCGGCAAGAAGATTTCATGCCGGCCTATCGCGCAGCTCGGGCGGCCGGCCAGCGACCGCGCGCCGCGGCAGGCAGGCTGCGCGCGCCGCGGCAGACTTCCCCGGCCAGTCAGCGTGAGACGATCGACAAAACTTCGCTCAAGCTTTTAGAACACCCGTACACCGGCGCGACGATCTCAAGCGAGACACTCCAGACTCTCGTCGCCGATTTCTCAGTGGCCGGTAAACTCGCAGACCTTGTGGCGTCTCAGGATGACAGTAAGCCCGCGATTTCCCTGAACCTGTCAATTGTCGAGGGTGCCGGTAAGATTGCCCTTGATCGCGGGCAATTCGAAAGTTTTGCGGAACAGGTGGACGACCTTCTGCGCAATAATCATCGGTTCGTCATACAATCCAATCGACGTCTGAACAAAATCACGCGGGGGCTGGACAAGCGTCTGCAGACACTGATGGTTAAGGTGAAGCACGCGGGCTATCCCCAGGCCGGCGACCGGCTCCGAATATTTGAAGCGGCCGCGAAGCTGGCTGATCGCATCGAAGTTGATGAGGACGCCCTGACATGGGTCTTCAAGCAGCGCGATGATGACAGCATCGACTGGCCGGCTTGGCTGTCAAAAGTGCGGACGGCTTATGCGCTTGATTACCTCATCCGCGATATCCGAATTTCCGATGGCGAGATTATCGAATTGCTCGATCCAGCGGCGGTCGAGGCCTGCAAGGCGCAGATCGATGCGGATAGAGGGCAGGTGGTGGTCGTTGCGCATGCAGGTTTCGGATATGTGCGTGGAGTGTTTATCAAACACCTATTGGCCAAACAAGTCGTACTTGCGAGCCGCGATGTTCGCGATGGAGCTATTTCTGTCCGCGAGGATCCTCACACCGCACTGTTTATCGCCATCAAGTCGTTGCTGGGTGGCACATCGGTGACTGTCGCAGTCGATGGCAAGCAAGGCCGATGCCAGAACCAGATAATGGTGCTCGGAAAACCGTATTTCGTCAGTGATGGCGGCGCGTTTTTGGCTTATGAAAGCCGCTGCCAGACGTTTTGGTGCGAGATCAGGCGAGTTGGCGAGCGGCTGCAGCCTCAACTCAAACCCGGTCCACAACGGGCCGACGGAGAAAAGTACAGGGACTACAAAGTTCGCTTCCTGACCTTCTATGAGACAATGCTCAACCAGTTCTTCACGGGCAATCCAGAGAGCATTCTCCTATCGCAACGTTGGCTCCACGTCTTCTCGAGAAAAGTGGCCACCGGCGGCGGCCAACCCTGAATTCTAATCAATCGGAAGAAAGCCGAAGTTCTGGCAGGTGCCCACAACCTCAAAACGCTGCAAGCTCCGATGAACGAGACATTCGGTGCAAAATACTCGCGTGTTAACGATCGAGGATTTTGCCCTGGGCGATTAACCCCAGTGCCGGGCCGCGGATTCCCGCGGCGGGGGATTCGGGTGATGGAAATCATGCTGCGACAAGGCACCCGAGATATTCGCCGTCCCCGCCTGCGGTTTTGCGGCGCAGGCGTATGGAGTGCCTGCCCGGCGCCTTGCGGGTAAGATAGTAGACGATGTGCCGGCATGTCGCAAAGTTGGCTGGCGCGTTGTTGGTTCGCACGCGGAATTGCCGTAGCGGAATACCATGTCCATGACCCAATGCGAAGAGGTCTTGAAAGCCCGGTGTGCTCGGATCATCGGTCCGGTAGCGTTGGCCACCAGCACCAGCGAGGCGATGTCGTAACGCGTCTCGTTGGCGATCTTGCCATTGATTTCGCGCTGGCTTTCGACCACGGCAACCGCCTACAGACCCGGCCATTCGTGGCGCTCCTGCAACCGGCCCGCATAATGGATAGCACTATAGCCCCCGCATCTCGATGCGGCCGTGACCGGCGTCCACGGTTTCGTCCGTGCTAATTGTCGTATCCTTGTCTTTCCAGGCCTGCTGCTCTTGGGCGAAGACATCGACATCCTCGCCAAAGGTCCCCTGATTGCCCTTCAGCGCGAGAATGTAATCGGCATTCTTCTCGATGATTTTAGCGGCAAGTTGGCGTGGCTGGCGAAGGCGGAGACGGTAAATCCGGAAATATCGTGTGCAATCGACATTGCAAGAACCTCCCGTTGCCTGGCGCGCGGCTGGCGTGTAGTAATTCGACCAGCAAAGCCTTGAGGGATTCACATGAGCATTATCTGGACCATCGTTTTCGGCCTGGTCATCGGCGTCATCGCCAAATTCCTGATGCCCGGCGACAATGAGCCCAAGGGCTTCGTGTTGACCGCCATCTTAGGGATCGTCGGCTCGTTCGTCGGCACTTTTCTCGGCCAGGCGGTTGGCTTTTTCGAGCCTTCCGAAAATGGCAACTGGATTTCCGCAATTGTCGGCGCCATGATCCTGCTGTGGATTTACAGCCGGGTGGTCAAGAACAAACAACAGTCCTGATCACTACACTATATCGCATTCAAGTTGCATGGCTGTTTGTAGCGGAACTGCAGCACAATATGCACGATAACAGCCCGCGATCTTCACTGCCTTGGCTTCACAAATGATAAATCGCCATCCTGCTAACACTATATCAATCATGGGTAACTTGTCGCTCGGGCGCTTTTCACAATATTGCTCTATGCCCGTCGAAGTGTAGTGTTTTGACATTGTGTATCGACTCTCTTGGAAAGGGAGAAGGGAATTCGAAATGACTTGGTTTGTATTGATAGGTTTTATGCTGGGTGTCTTGGGAAAGCTTGCATTGCCTGGACCAAAAGATGATCCTATGGGTTACATATTGGCCATTATACTGGGTGTGTTTGGTTCATTTGTGGGTTCATTTTTGGGTCCATTTCTCCTTGCAGTTGTCGGTCTTTACGTGTCTGGGGCCTCCGAAAGAGCAATGGTTCCCGTCTTGGGCGCTATTGGCGGAGCTTTAGCAGCATTGCTTCTCGGGCGCTCGACCTTGAGAACCAGAAAGCAGTAAAATTCAAGATCCCAACAATAGGGTCTTTTGGGAGCAGGTTGTTACCTACGGCAATCCACCGCCGATCCGTCCTTCGGACATGTCGTTTTCAGGCTATCTGCCGTTGGCGGAACCGGGCATAGAGATTGCCATCATGGCAAATCTCATCGTCACCTATTGGCGCGACATTCCTTCCGCCGTCTCGGTCAAGATCGGCCGCAAAGAGGAAAAGCGCATGCTCGACAACCGCTTCATGGAGGCGATCGACATGGCGGCGATGCGTGGGCAGGCCACCAACAGCGACGACTACCTGGCCGACTGGCGCCGCTCCGAGCCCGTCGTGGTGGGGGACGATCTTGCCGCCGAAGTCGAGAAGGCCAGGACCGATTTCGAAACCCGTTTCACCAGCGAAATCCTCAAGACTCTCATTGCCAATGGAGGCAAAGCCCTATGACTCACACGCTCGTTGCATCCGCCAGCAAGCAGCACATCATCGGCTTCGACCGGCCTTTCACGGTGATCGGCGAGCGCATCAATCCGACCGGCCGCAAGAAGCTCGCCGCCGAGATGCAGGCCGGGAATTTCGAAACGGTGATCCGCGACGCGCTGGCGCAGATCGCCGCTGGCGCCCACATCCTCGACATCAACGCCGGCGTCACCGCGGTGAACCCCAACGAATCCGAGCCGCCGTTGATGCGCCAGACGCTCGAAATCGTCCAATCGATCTGCGACATGCCGCTGTGCATCGACTCATCCGTTACCTCGGCCTTGAAGGCCGGCCTCGAAACCGCCAAGGGCCGGCCGCTGGTCAATTCGGTGACGGGCGAGGAAGAGAAGCTCGAAGCCATCCTGCCGCTGGTTGCCAAATACAATGTCGCGGTTGTCGCCATCTCGAATGACGAAACCGGCATATCCGAAGATCCGGACGTGCGTTTCGCGGTGGCCAAGAAAATAGTCGAGCGGGCCGCCGATTTCGGCATCAAGCCGCATGATATCGTCGTCGATCCGCTGGTCATGCCGATCGGCGCCATGGGCACGGCTGGCCAGCAGGTGTTCCGCCTGGTCCGCAGGCTTCGCGAGGAGTTGAAGGTCAACACCACCTGCGGCGCGTCGAATGTCTCTTTCGGCATGCCGAACCGCCGGGCGCTCACCGGCTATTTCCTCGCCATGGCGGCGAGCCACGGCATGACATCGGCCATCATGAACCCGCTGCACGATGAAGACATGCACGCCATCTTCGGCGCCAACGTGCTGAACGGCACCGACCGCAATTGCAAGTTCTGGACAAACAAGTTCCGCGAGATGACCGCAGCGCCATCCGCCGCAGCACAGGCCGCTGGCGAAATCTCATCGAACGAAGACATCGAAGCCCGCCGCAAGGCCCGTGAAGAGCGGCGGAGAAGGGGATAACGTCCTCTCCCGCGGCAGGCAGGGCTGTCCGGGGAAATTCATACATATGAAAACTCGAATTGAATAGCACCGTCATTTGCCGCTTTGTTTGTGGTGGTGCCTCCCGGAGGCCGGTCGAGTCTGGCGAGCGGCCTGGTGGAAAAGGTGTTGCGTTTGAT
>JANPCS010000576.1:0-2190 GCA_031431065.1 Hyphomicrobiales bacterium
CTTGAACCCGATCCGCATGCGCTCGGGCCGTTCGCGATAAGCCATGAAAAAGCCGGCGCGCGACGCACCGGCCTGACAACTTCAACACCGCGTGATGCTGTGGACTGCGCCTCAGGCGCTCTCGCGCAGTTCTTCGCCGCCCATGGGGGGGGCGTTCTCGCGCAGCACGTAGCCGCGGCCCCAGACGGTTTCGATGAAATTCTTGCCGCCCGCCGCGCTGGCGAGTTTTTTCCGCAGCTTGCAGATGAAGACGTCGATGATCTTCAGTTCCGGCTCGTCCATGCCGCCATAGAGGTGGTTCAGGAACATTTCCTTGGTCAGCGTGGTGCCCTTGCGCAAGCTCAAGAGCTCCAGCATCTGGTATTCCTTGCCGGTCAGGTGGACACGCGCACCGCCCACTTCCACCGTCTTGGTGTCGAGGTTGACGCAGAGATCGCCGGTGATGATCACCGATTGCGCATGGCCCTTGGAGCGGCGGACCACGGCGTGAATGCGGGCGACCAACTCGTCCTTGTGGAAGGGCTTGGTCATATAGTCGTCGGCGCCGAAGCCCAGACCCTTGACCTTGTCCTCGATGCCGGCGAGGCCCGAGAGAATGAGGATCGGCGTGTTGACCTTGGCGACGCGCAAGGTCTTCAGCACTTCGTAGCCCGACATGTCGGGCAGGTTCAGGTCGAGCAGGATGATGTCGTAGTCATACAGCTTGCCAAGGTCCACGCCCTCTTCGCCAAGGTCGGTCGTGTAGACGTTGAACCCTTCCGACTTGAGCATCAACTCGATGCTCTGGGCCGTCGCGGTATCGTCCTCGATCAGCAGTACCCTCATCTCGAATCCCCTATGGTCCGGACTCCGAAGCGAAGCCCACTTTAATTCCGCGCGTCCGATCAGGGGCGCGCACAACGAACCGTTAACGTTGCCGCTTAAGATAAACCGGGAAAGGTTAACAAAACCTAATGCCCATTAAGCAATTTGCCGGTAAAGAAACCGAGATGTAGGCAGGCGCACCGCATTCCACTACATCTGGTCTTCGACGCCATGTTCCCGCCCGCAAATTGCCCCTGTGCGGCAAACTCCGCCGGTTTACCCGGTCTTAAGCTTACCGGTACATCATAACGCCTGAACGAACGCCCGAATCTTCTGCCTAGTTGATTCGTGGAATCGTGAAAAGGGGACAGACGGTGTCTCCTCGTATGTTGTGTAGAGTGAGGAAGAATTATGCGATCACGCGAGACGCTCCTGCGGCTGCACCGGTTCCGGACCGAGGACAAGCGCCGGCAGGCCGCCGACATCGACGGCATGATCCAGGATTTCATGCGCAAGTATGACGATCTGGACGCCCAGGTGAAGTTCGAGGAAAGCCGCAACGGCGTCAGCGATCCCGGCCATTTCAACTACTCCCTGTCGGCCAAGGCGGCGCGTGGACGGCGCGACAATCTGATGCGGTCGATCGCCGAGCTGCGCGACCAGTTGGCCGATGCCCAGGCAGCCCTCACCGAAGAAGAACAGGAATTGCGCCGGGCCGAAATGCTGGCTGTCAAGGAAGGCGGGTCGTCCACGCCCATGATTCAGCCGGGTCTCGCGGTTCAAAGCATCCGCTAGGCCGGGGATCAGGTCAGGCGATAGGGCCGCATTTTCTCGTAATAGGGCATGGCCGCGTCGGCGATGCCCTTGAGCGTGTCCGGAACTACTGAGGGTGCCGTCTCCGGCCGCGACAGCCCGGCCGAAGCCCAGGCGGCGTTGTACCAGTGCGCTGCCCAGACGCCATCAAAGGCCTTCGGGCCGGGCGCCCATGACAGCATCGAAACGTCGAAAGCGATGCCGCAGGCCTGGCAGAGCTTCCGCACAACGCCTTCGGGGTCGTCCAGGATATCGTCGGCATCGACAACCGGCGGAGCCTTGCCTAGATAATTGGCGATCATGTCAAAGATTTCGGCCTGTTCGACGAAACCGATGTCGCGCAAGGTGACGCCGGACCATTTCCTGGTATAGCTCGCCAGCACGCGATCGGGCGACCGGATGAGAAAGGCGTTGGTGAGGCCCTTGATCCAGCCGCGGTCAAAGCCCTTCAGCATGTGGTGGGTCATGTGCTTCTGATAAAACAGGGGCTTCTCGGCCGGCCCTAAGCAACGGGCAACGAGCGAATCCCAATTGCTGTCATTGGCGGCGATGATCTCGGCTCGCATCGGGTGA
>JANPCS010000577.1:0-10962 GCA_031431065.1 Hyphomicrobiales bacterium
TCGTCATTGAAGGGCAGAACCGTACCGAGGATGTGGCCTCGATGCCGGGCGTCACGCGTTACTCGGTCGATCTCCTGATTGGCAAGGTCGCGGAAGCGGCGGCACTCGGCATTCCGGCGGTGGCACTCTTTCCCAACACCCCGGCCCGTTTACGCACGGCGGATGGGCGCGAGGCCTTCAACCCGGACAATCTCGTCTGCCAGGCGGTGCGGGCCATCGCCAAGGCCGTGCCCGATATTGGCATCATGTGCGACGTGGCGCTCGATCCCTATACCAGCCACGGCCACGACGGGCTGATGGAAGGCTCCGAGATCGTCAACGACGCCACCCTGGATGCACTGGTCAAGCAGTCGCTGGTTCAGGCCGAAGCCGGTTGCGATATCATCGCACCCTCCGATATGATGGATGGCCGCATCGGCCGTATCCGCCAGGGGCTCGATGCCAGAGGCTTCAACCATGTGCAGATCATGGCCTACAGCGCCAAATATGCGAGCGGGTTCTACGGCCCGTTCCGCGATGCGGTGGGCTCGTCAGGCACGCTGGTGGGCGACAAGCGCAGCTATCAGATGGACCCCGCCAACGGAGATGAAGCGATGCGCGAGGTGGCGCTTGACATTGCCGAGGGCGCCGACATGGTGATGGTGAAACCCGGCATGCCGTATCTCGACATCGTGGCGCGGGTGAAACAAACTTTCGGTGTACCGACTTTCGCCTATCAGGTGTCGGGCGAATACGCGATGCTCATGGCGGCCTGCAACAATGGCTGGCTTGACCCCAAGAAGGTGATCCCCGAAGCCCTCATGGCCTTCAAGCGCGCCGGGGCGGACGGCATCCTCACGTATTTCGCGGTCGATGTGGCGAAGTCGCTCAAAAGCTGAGCCAGGGCTGATCAATAGCGAAACCAGCAGCGGAGGTCAGATCACCTCGATATCAGCGTTGGTCAGTGCGAGGCCGGCAGTCACGGTTGCGAACAGCACCTGGGCTTTGCCGCCTTGGCCGTCGGCATCGTAGTACAGCTGACCCGTGACGATGTTGTAAATGATACGGTCACTACTATCACCCGCCGCGGTGCCGGTCGTAAACTTTGCGGCAGCCAACTCGCCGATGGTCAACCCGCCGCCGGAAAACACCGCATTGTCGATCTTGATGACGTCGCTGTTGATGGTAAAGTCTACGATCGTATCGACGTTGTCGATGGCATCGAGTCCGGTCGCGAAAACGAAGATGTCGCTGTCGCTGCCGCCATTGAGCGTGTCGTTGCCTTTGCCTCCGTCAAGCGTGTCGGCGCCGGCATCGCCTGCTAGGCTGTCGTTGCCGGAACGGCCTAGCAGCTTGTCGCCGCCGTTACCGCCGGTCATCGTGTCGTTGCCATTGCCGCCATCGAGGCCATCGCGGCCGTCTTCGCCGAATATGGTGTCCCGGCCGGCACTGCCTTCGATGTTGTCGTCGCCGGCTTCGCCATGAAGAAAGTCATCGCCGTCGCCACCATCGATGACGTCGCCGCTTTCGTCGACAACGGTGCTCGCGTTACCGCCATAGATGGTGTCGTTGCCTTCGCCGCCACCGATCGTGTCGGCGCTTTCGCCACCGTAAAGAAAATCGTTTCCGGTGCCACCGTCGAGCTTGTCGGTTCCGGCTTCGCCATAGACCAGATCGGAACCATCGCCGGCCCTCAGAACGTCGTTGCCACCGTTGCCATGCAGCGTGTCGCCGCTGGCGCCGGAGGTCACCGTGTCGTTGCGCGAACCGCCGGCAAAGCGCAAGACTTCGATGGACGATGTCAGCGTGCCATCGCTGGCCGCTACGGTACCGTTGAGGACGAATTTGAAAGCAACGGCCTTGGCGGAACGGTTGAGGTCGAAAATGTCGAAGCCATCGCCACCGGCGATGATCTTGCGGCCCTCGGTGGCAAATATGGTGTCGTTGCCGGTGCCGCCGTCCACGCTATCCAAGCCGAGGCCGGTATAGATTGCATCGGCGCCAGAGCCGCCTTTCAACGTGTCATCGCCATCATCGCCAAAGATGGCGTCATTTCCGGAATTGCCATTGAGGTTATCGGAACCGTCTTCGCCACGCAGCTGATCATCGCCGTCGCCGCCATTGATGATGTCGCCGCTGACATCGACTCCGGCGGTGCCGGTGCCACCGTAAATGATGTCGTTACCATCGCCACCCACAAGGTTGTCGGCCGATGCACCACCGTAAAGTAAGTCGTTGCCATCGCCGCCGTCGACCACGTCACGGTCAAGTTCACCGTTGATCGTGTCGTTGCCGTCCGCACCGGTCAGCCGGTCATCGCCGGCCCCGCCATTGATCACATCGCTGCCGTCACCGCTTTTGATCGTGTCATTGCCGCCGCCCGATGCGTACACGAGGCGCTCGATGTTGATTGCCGTCGTACCATCCGTGCCAGCCGCGCCGTTAAGGAAGAACGCCGAATTGGCCGAGCTGCTGGTCCGGTCAACGGTCAACGTGTCGAAACCGCTGCCGCCGTCGACTTTCTTCCTGCCGACGTTGATGGTAATGGCGTCATCGCCGCCGCCGCCATTGAGGGTGTCAACGCCGACGCCCGAGTTCATCGTGTCCGAGCCGTTGCCGCCATTCAGAACGTCATTGCCGTCATTGCCGTTGACCGAATCGTTGCCGTCACCACCGGTAATGTCGTCGTTGCCGCCCTCGCCGAAGAGAAAGTCGTCGCCGTCTCCGCCATCGATGATGTCATTGCTCAGATCGGCGGCAAGAAAACCGGTGCCGCCCAATATCGTGTCATTGCCATCAAGGCCCTTGATCGTATCAGCGCCATCGTTGCCGGTGATGCGGTCATCGATGTTGCTGCCAATGATGGTGTGACCGCCGGGGGTGTCATTGATGGTCGGCATGGGGCTTTCCTACTCGCTGTGAAAACTGTTTCGGTTTCTAACGGCAATTGTTGTTCTAGGCCCCGGCGGCCAAGTTATCCCACCTGCATCGCACTGTCCAGCCGCCGCGGCGGGTGTGGTATTCAAGACTTCTGGAATCTGGCAATCAGGCTTGACGTGTCCCAGCGGCCGCCACCCAGCCTTTGCACTTCGGCATAGAACTGGTCGACCAGCGCGGTCACCGGCAGCGGCGCGCCGTTGCGGCGCGACTCGTCGAGACAGATGCCCAAATCCTTGCGCATCCAGTCGGCGGCAAAGCCAAAATCGAACTTGCCGGCAATCATCGTCTTGTGGCGGTTCTCCATTTGCCATGAACCGGCCGCTCCCTTGGAAATCACCTCGACCACGGCTTCCATGTCGAGGCCCGCCTTCATGCCGAAGTTGACCGCCTCGGCGAGGCCCTGCACCAGGCCGGCGATGGCGATCTGGTTTACCATCTTGGCCAATTGGCCAGAGCCTGGCGGCCCCAGGAGCTTGCGCATTTTCGAGAAGTGCGTGATCAGCGGCTCCGCCTTGGCATAATCACCGGTGTCACCGCCGCACATTACAGTCAACGTGCCGTTTTCGGCACCCGCCTGCCCGCCCGAAACCGGAGCATCGATAAAGCCCTGCCCCTTGGACTTCGCGATGGCGTGAAGCTCGCGCGCCGCCAACGCCGAGGCTGTGGTGTGGTCGATAAAAACCGCACCCGGCTTCATCGCCTGAAACGCGCCATCGGGGCCGATCGTCACCTGGCGCAGGTCATCATCGTTACCCACGCAGGCGAAAACGAAATCAGCACCATCGGCCGCTTCCGCAGGCGTTGCCGCCCGGCGGCCCTCGAAAGCCTCCAGCCATTTTTCGGCCCTGGCCGCGGTGCGGTTGTAGACGATCACATCAAGCCGTCCGCGCGTCACCAGATAGCCCGCCATCGGATAGCCCATCACTCCCAGTCCGATCCAAGCCGCGCGCATTTTCTTCTCCCCGGAAATTCACCCGCTCTCGTAAGGGATCGCGCCACCGAAATCAAATCGAACCCATGGCATTCAGCAATTCTAAATGGCCTGCGGGCTGCGAATATTCTTGTATCCGCCGAATCCGGTTTCTGATTCAAGGTATGGATGCTGATGCTCCAACGCCTCCTTGGCGGGCTGCAAGATGCCTGCAGCGCCTTTCCCGGCGAGCGGAAGGGCGCGGTGACCTATTCCATGGCGGGCGTTTTCACGACGACCTGCCGCGCTACCGTTCTGGCCACGGGCCTAAGAACATGGCAACACTCCGGCGCTTCGCATTGGGCCTGGTGGGCGCCAACAAAACCGAAGGCAGCGTTAAAACCCGCAGAAAGTCCGCCGGATGGAATCCACACTTCCTCCTCGAAATCCTTCAGATCAAATGACCGTTAACCTGGATTCCCCGCCGTGAGTGTCATGGTTGCCGGCGAGGCAGCTCAAGTTTGCAAGGTTTCAGGTGCATCTCAACAAGCCGGCCGAAAGCTGGCTTTCGTTACGATTACGTTTGGGTCTCGTTATGCTGCGCTACACGCCAAAGCGCCTGCACAACTGGCCCGCCAGCGAGTGTTCCGGATAGGGAGCGTCGGCATCGACGCCGCGCCGGGCCCAGATCGAGGCATACATGTGCATGAAGGGCGACGGCGGGGCTTCGCGGTTTTCGAGGAAATAGCCGGGCACGTTCCACCAGGCGATGGGATCAACGGCATCGGGCGCCAATATCGTCACGCCGTGGGCGGGATCGTCAAGCATCAGTTGCGATAGCAGATGCGGGCCGACGTTCTCCCAGCTTCGCTCCGCGGGATCGAGACCGGCCACGGTTTCAGCGGCGCGGTGCCAGAGATCGCCGGCGCGGGGTTCGGGGTTGGCCATGAAGCAATTGGTGACCTGGGTCAGGTTTTCACCCGTCGCGGTCGGCTGGGCATAGCGAAAGGGACGGCGCTTTTCCGAAGCAACCAAAGGTGCCGCGAGAATATCGGGTGAATCCGTCAGGGCCACGACATCCATGTCGGACCACACGCCGCCCAAATCGGCGAGCACGCGATAACGGAAGAGGCTCGAGAGATAGGAATAGGTGAGATCTCCATCGACGCCTTCCGGAACAAGCTCGGCGGCGTCCCTGACATCGGCGCCGCACATCGCATGCGCTTTCGGCTCATAGCTCCATAACGTCACGCGAAAGCCGTGGCTCAGAAAGCTCGTGAGACTCAGCCGCGCCAGCCGCGAAAGATCCTCCGAGACCCAGAGCATGTTGACAGGCAGCTGCTTCAGCATCGTGCACCTCAAATCGGATATCCGGCCCAGCCCTTGACGGTGCGCAGCGCCAGCGAGGATTGAATGCGTTGCACGCCCGGAAGCCTCGAAATGCGCGAGCGGTGGATGCGTTCGTAGTCGCCGGCGTCGGTCGCCGCAACCCGCAAGAGATAATCGAACTGCCCGCTCATCAGGTGGCACTCGAGAATCTCCGGCACCCGCTGCACGGCCTTCTCGAACCTCTCGAAGGCCTCCTCGGTCTGCGCCGCGAGCGAGACTTCGACGAAGAACTCGTTGGTCAGGCCAAGTGCTGCGCGGTCGAGATTGGCGGTATAGGACGTAATGACGCGCGCCTCCTCCAGAAGTTTCACGCGGCGGTGGCACGAGGAGGCGGAAAGACCGGCCCTGGCGGCGAGATCGGCTATCGGGCGCTGCGAGTCTTTTTGCAGTTCCGCCAGAATGATTTTGTCGGTCTTGTCGAATTCGCGCGTTTTCATTCGAATATGCTAGCATTTTTCCGAACCAGATTTCAATGCTGCGCTGCTTCAGGCCACTCTTCGGAAAATCATTCGCGCCGGAATGGGGTAGTTTCTCACATCATCAAGGAAGGAAATTTTCAATGCTCATCGGCGTTCCAAAGGAAATCAAGAATCACGAGTATCGCGTCGGCATGACGCCGACGTCGGTCAACGAAGCGGTGCGTCATGACCACCAAGTCTGGGTCCAGGCCAATGCCGGAGCAGGCATCGGCGCCAGCGATGCCGACTACATCAAGGCCGGCGCCACCATCATCGCCTCGCCGGACGAAATTTTCGCCAAGGCCGAGATGATCGTCAAGGTCAAGGAGCCGCAGTCGGGCGAACGCAAGATGCTGCGCGAGGGTCAGATCCTCTACACTTACTTGCACCTCGCGCCCGATCCGGAGCAGACCAGGGATCTCATCAAGTCCGGCGCCATCTGCATCGCCTATGAGACGGTCACGTCTGCACGCGGTGGCCTGCCGTTGCTCGCGCCCATGTCACAAGTGGCCGGCCGTATGTCGGTGCAGTCGGGGGCGCACTCGCTCGAGAAGACGCAAGGCGGCCGCGGCGTGTTGCTGGGCGGCGTCCCGGGCGTTTCGCCGGCCAAGGTCGTCATCTTGGGCGGCGGCGTGGTCGGCACCAATGCGGCGGCGATCGCGCTCGGCATGGGGGCCGATGTCACCATTCTGGAAAAGAGCACCGACCGCATGGAAGAACTGGTCGCCCGCTTCGGCACGCAGCTCAAGACCATCTATTCGACGCAAGGGGCTGTTGAGGACGAATGCGCATCCGCCGATCTGGTCATCGGCGGCGTGCTGATCCCCGGTGCGGCGGCCCCCAAGCTCGTCACCCGCGCCATGTTGAAGGACTGGAAGCCGGGCTCGGTTCTGGTCGATGTCGCCATCGATCAGGGCGGCTGTGCGGAAACGTCGAAGGCGACCACCCACGCCGATCCGACATATGTGGTCGATGGCGTCATCCACTACTGCGTCGCCAACATGCCGGGCGGCGTTGCCCGCACCTCGACCTACGCGCTCAACAACGTCACGCTGCCGTTTGGCCTGGCCATTGCCAACAAGGGCTGGAAAAAGGCGCTGTCGGACGACGCGCATCTGCGCAACGGCCTCAACGTCGCCAATGGCAAGGTCACCTACAAGGCGGTGGCCGACGATCTGGGCTACGACTATGTCGCCGCCGAGAAGGTCATCGCCGGCTGAAGGCACACTTCCGCGCACAAAAAGCCCTTGGATGCTGACGTTGACGGGGCATATTCCGTCTGCGTCTCCAAGGGCTTAGTGGCAGCGGAGCAAGGTTGAGGGCCGCGTACACCCCGCTGCCTGATCAATCTGGCCGGGGCAGGAGCGCCGCGCATCATTCGGATGGATGATGTGGCATGACATTTTTGATGTTGCCGCAGCAAATGTCAGCTGCGCTTGCCAAAAAGACGGAGATAAGCCGACTTCTCCGAAGCGCGCAGGCCGCGGAGCAGGCTTTCGGCACTGGCCGTCAAGGTAAAGATGGCACGGCTGACGGTTGACGCGGCAATCATCACGTCGGCGACGCGCATGCGCCCGCGCCACAGCGGATTCATCAGCGGATTATCGGCACTGGCGCAGGAGTCGGCGCTTGTAACGCCCTCGGCAAACAGTTGCTCGGTGGCATGGAGGACGATTTGCACGCCGGGCGAGAAGCGCGCCAGATCCTCGTCGTGGCCGATCTTGCCGAGCCAGGCCTCGTTGCCCTCGACGATGGCAAACAGCATGGCGATGGGCTTGCCATCAAGTGCCAGTTTCCAGAACCTCAGTTTGCCCGCTTCTGCCAGTCCGCTCAGGCTTTCAATGAGCGTCTCGGCCACGCCGGGAATGGATTGCAGCGCCGTTCCGCGTTTACCCTTCCAGCCCCTGGCTTCCAGATCGAGAAACTCGGCCGTCCATATCGCCGCGTCATCGCCGGTCTTGAACGACAAGGCCTCGAGCTTGCCTTGTTCCGCCAACCTTGAGCGCTGGCGGCGATATTCGCGCCGCCGCTTGGGATCGAAAGTGGTTTCGAGCCACCCGGCATAAGTCCCTTGCGGGCGCAGAACCGCGCGGTCCCACTGGTCCAAAATGCGCACATGTCCTGCCGCCTCTGCCATCACATCCCAAATCGCGCTGTCCATCGGCACCGCATGCAGCAGCAGCGGCTGGTCAAGGTGGCGCAGCATCGCCAGCATCGCCGAGGCAGCCTGGTAGCGGCCCAGATGTGGCAGGCCATAGAAGTTAACGGGCGTGGACAAGCTGGCATGAAATGCCAGCGGCAGGCGGCGCGGCGACAGCGCCAGGGCAAGCTGTAGCCCCTCGCTGTCACGCACGGTGGCGAGAATCGCATTGCTGCGGCGCTTGAACGCCGGCAGCAGCAGTTCCGGGGCATTGTGGCCCGACGCAATCAGCGACCGCCCGGCAAGTTCGCGCCAGTCGTTACCCGTTGCCACATCGGGGATCGAAAGCCTGACGTCCATGAGTGACCAGTTTGACACGAGCATGGCGGTACTACAGCAAGGACCGGACCAACATGTTTACGCGCAGGGAACGCTCGCAGGCATGCTTAATGCCAGTCAAACACCTGTTTCAAAACGAAAAAGCCAGCCCAAAGGCTGGCTTCGCATTCCCGATCCGAAGTCGTTCAGGCGTCGGTCTTGACCTTCAGAACCTGGCGGCCCTTGTACAGACCGGTCTTAAGGTCAATGTGGTGGGGGCGGCGCAATTCGCCCGACTTCTTGTCCTCAACCCAAGTGACGGTCTGCTCGTGGTGGCCTGAGCGGCGCATGCCGATACGGCTCTTGGACATTTTTTTGCGTGGAACGGCCATGACGAAACTCCATAAGGAAAAGAGCGATGGGGAGGCCCCACGCCCTTCAGTTGGCGGGGCTTATAACCGCGCTTAAAGGGCAAGGCAAGTGAGATAGGGGCCCATTGTGTTCATCCGCAGCAAAATCCGGTTGGCGATGGATCGGACGCCTTTAGACGGCTTGCCGGCCTTGCGCTTGATCGGGTTGGGCAGCACGGCCGCCAAAAGAGCCGCCTCTTTCCTGGTCAAGTCCTTGGCGGACTTCTTGAAATGGTGTTGTGCCGCGGCTTCGGCGCCATACACACCCGGCGCCCATTCGACGATGTTGAGATAGATCTCGATCATCCGGCGTTTCGACCAGACGAGGTCCATGAACAGCGCCTCCGGCAGTTCGATCGCCTTGCGGATGGCGAAGCGCCCGTCCCACAGGTACAGGTTCTTGGCAGTCTGCATGGGAATGGTCGAGGCGCCGCGCACCGGGCCTTCGTCAGCGTCGAGCGCGTCCTCGATCACCCCCTGGAATTCACGCCAGTCGACCCCCCAATGCTCGCAAAACCGGGCATCTTCCGAGGTGATCACGGCACGTGGCAGATGCGGCGAAATCTGCTTGAGGCTCACCCATTGCATGTCGATACCGTTGCCGTTGATAGCCCGCAACAGCATGACGTTGGACACCGGCGGCGGCACAATCGTATAGAGCAAGGTCAGCACCACCGGCCAGGCCACCAGAAAAGCGGCGACATAAGAGGCCCAGCGCAGATAACGGCGCAGGCGGGCGCGGCCCGTCATCGGCAGTTGCCCGATGCTGGGAGTTGGGGCTGGGCCTGCTGGCACATCCGGAAGTACTGCTGGTTGAGTTTCGTCGCTCATGTCCCTACAGAAGGCGGCAATAGCACAGGAAACCGCCCTTGTCCTTCCAGGATGCCCTTTCGCGTTGCGCCGCCGAAACCGAGGCCCTGCTCGACCGGCTGCTGCCCGTCGATGGCGCCGCCGCCCGCCGCGTGGTCGAGGCGATGCGTTATGCGGCTTTGGGCCAGGGCAAGCGGCTCAGGCCATTCCTGGTTGTTGAATCGGCCGCCCTGTTCGGCGTGCCGCGCCAGCAGGCGCTCATGGCCGGTGCGGCGCTGGAATGCGTGCATTGCTATTCCCTGGTGCATGACGACCTCCCAGCCATGGATGACGATGATCTCCGCCGCGGCAAGCCCACCGCGCACAAGGCCTTTGACGAGGCCACCGCCATTCTCGCCGGCGATGCGCTGCTGACTCTCGCCTTTGAAATTTTGAGCGATGAAGCCACACATCCCGATCCCAATGTGCGGCTCCATCTCATTTCGCAGCTGGCTCAAGCTGCAGGCAAGGCCGGCATGGTCGGCGGCCAGATGCTCGACATCGAGGCGGAAACTCAGGCCACTTCAAGCCTCGCGGATATCACGCGCATCCAGTCAATGAAAACCGGCGCCCTCTTCCGTTTCGCCTGCGAGGCCGGGGCCGTCCTGGGCGGCGCCGATCCCGCACCACTTCGTCAGTACGCGGACAACATCGGCCTAGCCTTCCAGATCGCCGATGACATTCTCGATGTCGAGTCCACGCCCGAGGCCTTGGGCAAGGCGACACAGAAGGACAGCACCAAGGGCAAGGCGACATTTGTGGATTTGCTGGGGTTGGACGAGGCCAAGGCGAGAGCGGCAACGTTGACAAATGAAGCCATCAATGCACTAAGCATCTACGGCAATCGCGCCGTCATTCTGGCGGAAGCCGCTCGGTTCATGGTGGCCAGGCGGAAATAGAGTTCTAGTTTACCCTTCTCCCGCCTGCGGCAGCACCGTGCGCTTTGCGCCCAGCCCTCATCCGCCCTTCGGGCACCTTCTCCCACCTGCGGCGGGAGAAGGGTAACGATTGTCTACCCTTCTCCCCTTGAGGGGAGAGGGTGCCCGAAGGGCGGATGAGGGCCGGCTTGCGCAGCAAGGCGGTGTCGCTGCACACTCCGTCCCATGCCCTACACCCCACGCAAAACCGTGCGGCGCGCCCGATCTCTCCGCCGCAGTCAAACTGACGCCGAGAAGCGGTTGTGGGGATATCTGCGAGATCGGCGGCTCAATAGTTTCAAGTTCGTGCGGCAGGAACCGGTTGGCCCCTACATTGCCGACTTCGTCTGCCGCGAGAAGTTGCTGATCGTCGAGGTAGACGGCGCCACGCATTCCGAAGTCCACGAAATTCAGTATGACGAACGGCGGACACGCTATCTCACGTCTGAAGGGTATCGAGTGCTGCGCGTTCAGAACAATGACGTTTACCTCATTCTGACCGATGTTCTCGACATGATACTGATGACGCTCGAGGGTAGGGCCTGAGTAAACAGCGGCACCGTGCGCTTGGCGCCCGGCCCTCATCCGCCCTTCGGGCACATCTCCCGCCTGCGGCGGGAGAAGGGTAACGATTGTCTACCCTTCTCCCCTT
>JANPCS010000578.1:0-5512 GCA_031431065.1 Hyphomicrobiales bacterium
TTTGCGATGCACAAATGACTATAGTCAATCATCACTGCCATGCTTGAAGCCGAACGCCACAAGCTGATGATCGGCCTCTTGAAGGATCGCCCCTTTGCCTCGGTCCGAGACCTGCAAGCGATACTGAACGCTTCGCCGGCGACCATCCGCCGCGATATCGGCAAACTCCATGCCACCGGCGCCGTGCGCAAGGTATTCGGTGGCATTGCGGCGGCCGAATCAATGAGCGGGGTTGATCGTCTGGCTGCCAGGCCCTTCACCGAAAACCAGATGCTTGGCGTCGCAGCAAAGACGACGATCGCCGAAGCGGCCGCCAAACTGGTGCTGGATGGCGACGCCCTGATTATTCACGGCGGCAGCACGTGCTATCTTTTCGCGATGCTGCTGGCCAACCGCAACGTGCGCATTTACACCAATTCAATGCCAATGGCGGCCTCGCTGTGGCAGAACGGTACATGCCACCTTACCCTGTCGGGTGGCGATCTTTATCGCGAACCCGGCATCGTGGTTTTACCGCTCGCTGCGCCGCCAGAATTCTATGCCTCAAAATTCTTCGTCGGCGCGCAGGCCATCTCGGCCAGCGGCATGCAGGAATCGCATCCGCTGATCGTGCGCGAAACGCAACAGCTGCTGCTGCGGGCTGACGAGGTGATCGTGCTGGCCGACAGCCGGAAATTCGGCGCCAGGGCGCGCTATCCGGTCATGCCGCTGACACGCATCGGAACCCTCATCACCGATGAAGGCCTCTCGGATGCCAATCACAAGATGCTCAGCGATGCAGGCATCCGCGTCATCATTGCACGCGCAGCACCTGAAAATTCCTGAGCCCGCCTAAACTTGGCCGGGTTTCACCGGTTAAAGCCGCCGCCATGTTCAGACTCATGTTCGTCGCCATGTTGATTGCCGGCAGCCTCGTGCTGCCTGCCAAATCCCAGACACTTGGCGCAAGCCAGTTCCGCATCGACTGGCAAGTGGTGAACCGCTTCCGGCTGTTCCGCGATCCGCAGTTCTTCAAGCTGCACGAGAATGCCTGGCGGCAATATCTCCTGCACGTCGATGGACGCGGCCTGGAACCCGATCAGCGCGACAAATTCGTCGCCCGAACCTCGGTCATCGGTTCCGAACATGTGCTGAATGACCGCTTCATCGCCTTCAGTACGATTCTGCGCAAGAATTTCGACTGGCGCGGCTGGGCCGCCAAGGGCAAGGATGGACTTTGCTATGAAAGCGACAAGCGCACATTTTCGGCTTGTGACGGCATCGAGTCCTATCTCAATCCGGAAAAGCATGGCATCGAACTCTGGCTCACCGATACAGCGGGAGCTGTCGTTCCCAAGACCGCGCGCTGTCAATGGCGGATCAGTGGCGATGTGGTAGCCGAGGCGCCATGCGGTGAGCGGGTCAGCGGACCGGGCATCGAACTCCCCTATCCAGGGGGCGCAGAAATCTCCGTCAATGCCGTCGGCGAACAGCCGATAACTGTCGATGCCGCTGTGCGCGACCTGTTGATCGCCGGCCTCGGCGACAGCTTTGCCTCTGGTGAAGGCAATCCCGATCTGCCGATCGAATTCGGTAAGGCCCAACGTCATCGCAATCTCTATCCGCAACGCCTGCGCAACGATGGTTTCGGTTCGGCCTGGTGGACCGACCAGCTGTGCCATCGCTCGCTCTATGGCCACCAGTTGCGTACCGCGCTGCAGATTGCCGTCGAAAATCCGCAGGCCTCAGTTACTTATCTCGACTATTCGTGCTCGGGTGCCGGTATAGAAGACGGGTTGCTAGGGCCGCAGACCTATGTCGAGCGCGTCAGTAGCGGTGACTCCGCCGCCGGTGCTGCCGCCCGCCCAATTTCGGGCGGCAGCAGAGACTCGCAGATCTACCGTCTGGTGCGCGAGCTCTGCCGCGGCAAACCACAAATGCGCGATGGTGTTCCCGTCTGTGCCGATGGTGACTTCAGTCGGAAAGTCGACTTCCTGTTTCTGTCGGTCGGCGGTAACGACATCGGGTTTTCCAGCATCGTCGCCTGGGCGTCGCTGCGCCGTGGCATGTCATCGGCAATCGCCGATTTTTTTGGCGCCACCGTCTCGGCCAAAGAATTCTCGCGCCGGATGCGCGATGTGCTGCCAGGCGCCTATGGCAAGCTCGCCGCGGCGCTTGCGGCTGCCGTGCCGCTGTCATCAGCCGAGGATGGGGTCTTCGACTCATCGCGGGTCATCCTCACCGCCTATCCCGATCTTGTCACGGATGAGCAAGGCGAAATCTGCAATGCCGCGCCGCGCGAAGACGACGACGACGAGACTGATCGCTACCCCGCCAATCAATCGCTCGACATGTTCTCCTCGTGGCTCACGGCGCGTCCAGACCGGCTTAATGCGGTACGCGGCCAGTTTGCAATCCTCTTCAAGCGCATGCGCGATCTTGCCGGCGATCACGGCTGGACATTTGCCGGTCAAATCTATGCCGACAAGATGTTTGAAGGCCACGGCATCTGCGCACAGGATTTGCGCCGTATCAGCGATCCGGCAGAAGTGTTGATGATCCCGTGCTATGGCAAGGCAGAACGCGACACGCAATCCTGCCAGTCGAGCCTCTCAGCCGAAGAAAGGGCCTGGCGGCCCTATGATCCGGCAACGGAAAACTATCCCTATGCGCTGCGCCAGCGTTGGGTCCGCACCTTCAACGATGCCTACATGGTGATCAACCAGAAGGTCACAGACAAGTATGGCAAGATCGATGAGGAAGCCTCGGCCGCCGTGTTCTCCGAAACCACCGGCGCACTCCATCCTTCCGCTGAGGGCCAGGCGGCGATGGCCGATGGGATGATGCTGGCGATCCGGCCGGCGCTCTATGAGATGCTCTATGCGGGCCGTTGACGGTGCGCGCCTTCATTCGACGCGGCGAAGACCATAAGTGCCGCTCCGGACTTGAAGTAGCGACGACCGCTGTTCAGCGCCAGAATGGTTTTGATGCCTTGAATTCTTTCCAGGCGCCATCGAGGGCCGCATCGCCAACGAGCTTGCCGCGCGCCTGCCAGCCAACAAAGTAACCAGCGGCGTAAGTTATTTTTGTTTCGCCTCCAGCCGAGATATCCTGGAGCAGCCTTGAGGATGTGACGGCATCATTGTGGGCGCCGAGAATATCCTGCAAGGTGCCAAGCAACGAAAGATAGTCAGCAACCTGCCTCGGGTGGCCGAAAAAGCCGGTAAAGAATTCGATGCCATAACGCAAGTCCTTGAGGGCGATGCGCAAGGCATGACGTTCCTCGTCGGATCGGCTCAACAGTTTGCGGCCGCGCTTTCTGGCGCGTGACAGCAGCTTGTTCAACGCGTCAACGGCGACGTCTCGCCCAGGAAGCATGAGCTTCGCGGCATCGGATGCCGCTAGGCCGTCGCGCCATCCGTGGCGGGCAATCATCGTTTGAAGCTTCAGCACGAAGAGTGTCGTTGCCGTGCCGCCAATCAGGGTTTTTGCATGTATGTGAGCCGATGCACGGCGCTCTTGCAATCTTGCCATCAACGCATCGCAACCCGGTGGCCGCGAGGCGCTGGTCATCGGACCTTGATTTAGGTCCTCCTGCAAGGCATCAAGGGCCCGTGCCTCGCCCAGTGCTGTCGCTATCCGCTTGGCCTCAGTGCGCAGAACCTCAAGACTCTTGCAATTGAGGCTCCACCCAAAAATCTTGCATGCGCTGCGCAAGCGCCGGAGCGAAACGCGCAGCTGATGAACCGGTTCGGCGGCGTCCGATTCCAGCAGTGGCGCCCAGTTCGAGGCAAACTGTGTGAGACCGGCTGTCAGAACCGAAGCGATCAGCTGGTCAAATGTCAGGGAATTCCCGAGACCGATCGCCTTGGCTTTAACCGCAGCCGGGGCCACGCCGCTTCTCAGCCTGAAACCCTTTTCCGATTTCGAGACCATGTCGAGGCGTAGCGGCAGGCTCTCCGCAGCGCGTGAAGCGAGGTCATAGAGGTGACACACGTCTCCCGCCTTGAGTTCGAGTTCAATTTCACAGATCGCCAGCTGTATGCCGTCAGAAGTGACGATCTGGCCTTCGTCGAAGGCGATTTCAATTGCCGAGTCATTGCTTTCGAGTTGCCGGGCGCGGCGGGTCACGCGGGTTTCGAATTGCGCTTCCAGTGGCAGTCCTCCGGTCATGCGCAAGATGTGCCGAGACAACTTGGAATCGAAGAGTTCGAGGTTTGGCGCCATGGCAGTAACCCGCACTTCGGTTTCGCTGCGCCGGAATGGTCCGGCATGTCCAGCGGCTGGCATCTTCACGGTCATCACCGGTGGCGTGCCGGCGGATTTCCGCAGCCGCAGAACGATGCCTCGGCTGAGCAGACGACGCTCCGCCGTATCGAAATAGATCGAGCGCAAGGTCTGAGTCCGGGCTGCCAGGCCGCCGCCAAGCTGTGGTGACAGGAAGGCTTGCTGCAATCCCTCTGGAGACGCGGCGAACTTTACTTCAGTTTCGAATTCCGATGGCAATCCGTCCGGAGCTACGTGGCTGACACCGGTGAGTTTTTTGCTTCCGAACTTGCCGCTCCGCGCGGTCATTGAACTCTCCGGCTTTTGATACGCGGCATGAGGACTATTACAGTTCAATGTCGGGTTGATGACAATGACGTGAAATCGCCCCCACACAACAACCCTCCGGCTGGAGAGCCGGTTTTACTGATCGACAGACCGGAGATTTGAGAGAGAAATTGGAGCGGGCGAGGCGATTCGAACGCCCGACCCTAACCTTGGCAAGGTTATGCTCTACCCCTGAGCTACGCCCGCATCCGAGAACCAGCCGAAGCCGGTAGGTGGCGCGTCTTATTGCCTAAGTGCATTTCAAATGCAAGAACAACCTCCGACATCACCAACAGAGGATGACCGGCCGCCATGCCAGCCACCCGCGAAGATCTCTTCGAACGCCTTAAGTCATTGGAAATCGAAACGAAAACCTTTGAGCACGCTGCTGTTTACACGGTTGAGGAAGCCAACGCGCTGAAAGGCGGAATCCCCGGAGGGCACTGCAAGAACCTATTCCTCAAGGACGACAAGGGGCAGCTCTGGCTCATCGTGTGTCTCGGGGAATCGCAGATCGATCTCAAGACGGCGCCGTCCAGAATCGGTTCGCGGCGCCTGTCCTTCGGCAAGCCCGGCTTGTTGATGGAGGTGCTT
Source organism: Hyphomicrobiales bacterium (assembly GCA_031431065.1). Classification (GTDB taxonomy): domain Bacteria; phylum Pseudomonadota; class Alphaproteobacteria; order Rhizobiales; family Aestuariivirgaceae; genus Aestuariivirga. The sequence continues at coordinate 5,167 of JANPCS010000578.1, forward strand.
GGCGTCGAGCCCGGTTCGGTGACGCCGTTCGGCCTGATCAACGATACCGGGCAGCGGGTGAATGTGGTGCTCGATGCCGCGATGTTGGCGCATGAGCTAGTGAACTATCATCCGCTGCAGAATACCGCGACCACGACCATCCGTTCGGCAGACCTGGTGCGGTTCATCCGCGCGCTCGGCCATGATCCGAAAATCGTCGCGGTGGCCTGACGCATTGAAATAACGGCGCGATTGTTCCATGTAGGGTGAAACGGGTGCTTGAGGAAATTGCATGAGCATGATTATTGGCGGCCAGCCTGCTGGCCAGAAGGCGGCTGCGGCGGTTGATCTGGTCCGCGATTCGAAC
>JANPCS010000579.1:0-7421 GCA_031431065.1 Hyphomicrobiales bacterium
CCTTGGCGGGCGCGTGCTCGGCAAGTTTCGCCAGGCTGTCCGGCCCGGCGCCCAGATAGGCATAGTTGTATGTCAGATCGGCCTTCTCGCCGATGACGCCGATGGTGCAGCCACCCTTCAACGCTCGCTTGCGGATGCGGGCGTTGAGCACCGGAGCCTCAAGCCTTGGGTTGGTGCCGATCAGCAGGATGGCATCAGCCTCCTCGATCGCGGCGATGCCGGAGTTGAAAAGGTAACCCGCCCGGCCGCCCAACTCACCCAATGGCGATCCATCCTGGCGGCAGTCGATGTTCTTGATGCCCAATTGCTCCGCCAACTGACGAACCGAGAAAGCTTCTTCGGCGCCAACCAGATCGCCCAAGATGATGCCGACGCGGTCTGGCTTCGCCGCCTTCATTTTCTGGGCGACGCGGAGGAAAGCTTCGGGCCAGGTGGCGGCGCGCAATTTGCCGAATTCGCGCACGTATGGCCGGTCAAGCCGTTGGGTTTTCAGGCCATCCCAGACGAAGCGCGTCTTATCCGAAATCCATTCCTCGTTCACATCATCATGGGTGCGCGGCAGGATGCGCATCACTTCGCGGCCACGCGCGTCAACGCGGATGTTGGAGCCCAGCGCATCCATCGCGTCGATGGTCTCGGTCTTGCGCAATTCCCACGGCCGCGCCTTGAATTCATAGGGCTTCGACGTCAGCGCACCCACCGGACACAGGTCGATGATGTTGCCCTGCAGTTCGGAGGAAATCGCCTTGTTCAAATAGGTGGTGATCTCCATGTCCTCGCCACGGCCCGTCGCACCCATCTCCTCGATGCCGCCGACTTCGGTCGTAAAGCGCACGCACCTCGTGCACTGGATGCAGCGGGTCATCTCGGTCTTGACCAGCGGGCCCAGATACTTGTCTTCCACCGCCCGCTTGTTCTCGTGATAGCGGTTCTTGGAAATGCCATAGGCCATGGCCTGGTCCTGCAGATCGCATTCCCCACCTTGATCGCAAATCGGGCAATCGAGCGGATGGTTGATCAGCAGGAATTCCATGACGCCTTCACGCGCCTTCTTCACCATCGGGGTCCGGGTGAAAACCTCCGGCAATTCGCCGTTGGGTCCAGGGCGCAGGTCGTTCACCGACATGGCGCAGGAGGCCTGCGGCTTGGGCGGCCCGCCCTTCACTTCAACCAGGCACATGCGGCAATTGCCGGCAATCGACAGGCGCTCGTGATAACAGAAGCGCGGCACTTCGGCACCCGCCTGCTCGCAGGCCTGCAGCAGCGTTAGGCCGTTCTCGACCTCGATCTCGACGCCGTCGATTTTCAGTTTCGGCATTCTACTTGCCCCATAAAACGAAAGCCGCGCCCGCGACCACGACAGAGGAAATGGCGCCATAGACGAAATTCATCCTGGCGTTCCCGCTGCCCGAAGACTTGACGAGATGTTGCGCCACCCACTCCCAGCCGAACGACGTGGCGCAGAGACCGGCGAAGGCGAGAAGGATGCCGCCGCCCCAGCCGCCGAAGCCCTTGCCGAACCAGTAGCCCAGAAGGCAGACAGCGAGTTCGAAAGTCTTGCGCAGGAAATACATGGTATCCTCCTACTCCGCCGCCTGGCGCACGGCGCCGGCATTGCCGGGGTTCGCTGCATATTGGTCGATGCGCTCTTCGATCACGTGGCGGAAATGGGCGATCAGGCCCTGGATCGGCCACGCCGCGGCGTCGCCCAGCGCGCAGATGGTGTGGCCCTCGATCTGCTTTGTCACATCGAGTAGCATGTCGATCTCGCGCTTTTCGGCGCGGCCCTCGGCCATGCGGGTCAGCACGCGCCACATCCAGCCGGTGCCTTCGCGGCATGGCGTGCACTGGCCGCAGCTTTCATGCTTGTAAAAGTAAGCAAGCCGGGCGATGGCCTTGATGAGATCGGTCGACTTGTCCATGACGATGACGGCGGCGGTGCCCAATCCGGAGCGCAGTTTCGAGAGCGAGTCGAAATCCATCGGCGTGTCGATGATCTGTGCGGCGGGCACCATCCTCACCGATGAGCCACCGGGGATCACCGCCAGCAGATTGTCGAAACCGCCACGCACGCCGCCGGCATGCTTCTCGATCAGTTCGCGGAATGGAATCCCAAGTTCCTCTTCGACGACGCAAGGTTTGTTCACATGGCCCGAAATACAGAACAGCTTGGTGCCGGTATTGTTGGGCCGGCCGATGCCAGCAAACCAGCTGGCGCCACGGCGCATGATGGTGCCGGCAACGGCAATCGATTCGACATTGTTCACCGTCGTCGGCGCGCCATACAAGCCGACATTGGCCGGGAACGGTGGCTTCATGCGCGGCTGGCCCTTCTTGCCTTCGAGGCTTTCGAGCATGGCGGTTTCCTCGCCGCAGATATAGGCACCGGCACCGTGATGGACGATGATGTCGAAATCCCAACCATGCACATTGTTGTTGCCGATGAGCCGGGCCTCATAGGCCTGGTCGACGGCGGCTTGGAGATGCTCGCGCTCGCGGATGAATTCGCCGCGCACATAGATATAAGCCGCATGGCAGCCCATGGCGGCGCCGGCAATCAGGCAGCCCTCGACCAGCAGATGCGGTTCGTGGCGCAGGATCTCGCGATCCTTGCAGGTGCCGGGCTCGGACTCATCCGCATTGACGACGAGATAATGCGGCCGCTCGCCGATGACTTTCGGCATGAACGACCACTTGAGGCCCGTCGGGAATCCAGCACCACCGCGGCCGCGTAACCCGCTCGCCTTCATCTCGTTGACCATCCAGTCGCGGCCCTTGTCGATGAAGCCCTTGGTGCCATTCCAGCAGCCGCGCTTCTTGGCGCCGTCGAGCCCCCAGTCATGGAAGCCGTAGATATTGGTGAAGATGCGATCCTGATCGCTCAGCATGCTGCGGCCTCGATAATGTTCATCCTGCCGGCGCACTGAGGCGAAAGGAAGCAATGGAGATTGGCACCCGCCCCAGTTCCGTCACCCCCGCGAAGGCGGGGGCCCAGCTTCGCCGCCGAGACCTTCGTCGGATCAAGAGCGGGGTTCCCGCTTTCGCGGGAATGACGGTGGTGGGGGATGGCTCTCATCGCGCGCCTCACTTCTTGCCCGGCTTGTCGCCCACGGCATTGTCGGGAAGCCAGCCGGTGGCCAGTTTCTTCGCTTGCTTCACCCACTCATCACGCTTGGCGCGGCCTTTGAAGCCTTCGAGGCGTTCATCCACCCAGGCCAATTCCTTCGCCGTCCATGTGGCCACCTGCTCGAAGTGCCAGATGCCCATGGCGTTCAGCATTTGCTCGAGCTTGGGGCCAACGCCCCAGATGAGCTTCAGGTCATCAGGCTTGCCGCCACGCGCCTTCTTGAGCAGTTCCGGCTTGCCATCGGGCGCGGCGGCGCGGGCGGGTTGCACCTTTTGTTCGGCCAATTTGATCGGCTTCGGGGCTTGAGGGTTGGTGATCTTGACCGGCGTCACCTCCGCCATCGGCTTCACGGGCGATGGGTTCGTGCTCTTAACGACTTCATCCCTCGTGACGCGCACGATGCCGGTTTCGGCCTGGGCCTTTTCGGTTGTCACGTGGCCCGGCAACGGCGAGGTTTCTTCCTTCTTGACGGCCGCCGCAACCTGCTTGTTTGCAACCTCGGCCGTGGCCGAAACGGGCCGGATTTCCTCAGGCCTTGGAGCGGTTGCAGCTGGCGACGGCGTTCCAGCGGCGACAACCACGGACGGTGTCGCAGCAGCAGCCGTTGCGGCGGCAGCAGGTGTGGGCGCAGCTGCGACAGGTGCGGCTGGCGGCGGTGCTTCAACGCGGGTGAAGCTGCGGCTGCCCTTGTAGAGACCGGGATCGATCAGTGTCAGTGCGCCACCTTCGGGTGCAGCCATGTGGCGGTCGATCTGCGGACCCACCTTCACCTTCTTGCCAGCGGCCAGATCGTCGATCAGTTTCCCAAGGCTAGCGGGCGTCAGGTCTTCATAGGTATCCTTGAAAATCTGCACCATCGGCGCGTTGACGCATGCCCCGAGACACTCGACCTCTTCCCACGAGAACTCGCCATCATCCGACAGGTGATGCGGCTCGCGGTGGATCTTGTGTTGGCAGACTTTCTTCAGGTCCTCGGCGCCGCGCAGCATGCAGGGTGTCGTGCCGCACACTTGAATATGCGCCTTGCGGCCCACCGGGGCCAACTGGAACATGGTGTAGAAACTCGCGACCTCAAGCACGCGGATGTAGGAAAGCCCCAACATATCGGCGATCGATTCGATCACCGGCTTCGACACCCAGTTGTCGTTCTGCTCCTGGGCGCGCCATAGCAGTGGAATGACGGCGGACGCCTGCTTGCCCGCCGGATATTTGGCGATGGTCTGCCTGGCCCACGCGAGGTTTTCAGCGTTGAAGGCGAAGCCTGCTTCGGGTTGGATGCTATGGAGGCGGCGGACGGACATTATTTTTCCCGTGGAAGATTCGCGATGGCGGCACGCCACACATCGGGATTACCAAACTGAATAACCCTGTCGGCTCCGACATTTTCGAGCAACAGACAAAGCAAGGTTTCGCGATTCATTGCGTCACCAAACAGCTTACCGTCCACCATTTCGATTTTTCGATCTATCATGAAATAGCGGGGCATCGCCTCTTCACCGTTCCAGGATCGCCCCCCGGCGCGAATGTCCCAATCCTTGTCTGCTACAGCGCCGTTCACCGGTCCACCTCGCCAAAAACGATATCGAGGGAGCCGAGAACCGCCGAGACGTCGGCCAGCATGTGGCCGCGGCAGATGTGGTCCATGGCTTGTAGATGCGCGAAGCCCGGTGCCCTGATGCGGCAGCGGTAGGGCTTGTTGGAGCCATCGCTGACGAGATAGACGCCGAACTCGCCCTTGGGCGCTTCGACGGCGGCGTAGACCTCGCCCTCCGGCACCTTGTAGCCTTCGGTGTAGAGTTTGAAGTGATGGATCAGGGCTTCCATCGAGCGCTTCATCTCGCCGCGCGATGGCGGCACGACCTTGCCGTCGGCGGAGGAGACCGGGCCGGTCTTTTCCTTGCCGGAGAGCTGCTCGATGCATTGCTGCATGATCTTGAGGCTCTCACGCATTTCCTGCATGCGGATCAGGTAGCGGTCGTAGCAGTCGCCGTTCTTGCCGATCGGGATGTCGAAATCCATCTCATCGTAGCATTCATAAGGCTGGGCCTTGCGCAGGTCCCAGGCAGCGCCCGAACCCCGCACCATGACGCCAGAGAAGCCCCACTCGAAACACTCCTTCAGCGACACGACACCAATGTCGACGTTGCGCTGCTTGAAGATGCGGTTCTCTGTGAGCAGGCCCTCGATGTCGTCCAGCACCTTGTTGTGATGATCGCAGAAGATGCCGATGTCGTCGATGAGTTGCTGCGGAATATCCTGGTGGATTCCGCCGGGGCGGATGAATGCCGCATGCATGCGCGAACCGGAGGCCCGCTCATAGAACACCATCAGCTTCTCGCGTTCCTCGAAGCCCCACAGCGGCGGCGTCAAGGCGCCGACGTCCATCGCTTGCGTAGTGACATTCAACAGATGCGACAGCAACCGCCCGATCTCGGAATACAGCACCCGGATCAATTGCCCGCGCTTTGGCACCGAAATGCCCAGCAGCTTTTCAACCGCCAGCGCATAGGCATGTTCCTGGTTCATCGGCGCCACATAGTCGAGGCGGTCGAAATACGGCACGGCCTGCAGGTAAGTCTTATACTCGATCAACTTCTCGGTGCCGCGATGCAGAAGACCGATATGCGGATCGACGCGGGTGCAGACTTCGCCGTCAAGTTCAAGCACAAGGCGCAACACGCCATGCGCCGCTGGATGCTGTGGCCCAAAGTTGATCGAGAAATTGCGGACTGCTTCAGACATCACTTGGCCTTTTCGTCGCCCGGGAGAACGTATTCAGTTCCCTCCCACGGGCTCAGATAATCGAACGACCGGAATTCCTGCACCAGCTTCACCGGTTCGTAGACCACGCGCTTTACCTCGTCGTCGTAGCGGACCTCGACGTAGCCGGTGAGCGGGAAGTCCTTCCTCAGCGGATGACCGGCAAAACCATAATCCGTGAGGATGCGGCGGAGATCGGGGTGGCCCGAAAACAGCACGCCGTAGAGATCGAAGACCTCGCGCTCATACCAGTTGGCGGCGGGGAACACGGCGATGACGCTCGGCACCGGGGTATCCTCATCAGCCTGAACCTTGACGCGGATGCGGCGGTTCCTGTAGGGCGCCAGCAGGTGATAGACGACATCGAAGCGATTGCTCCGTTCGGGGTAGTCGGCACCGCACAGGTCGATGAAGCAGGAGAAGCCACAGTCCCTGTTATCGCGCAAAAAGGTCAGTACGCTGACGATATCGGCGGCGCTGGCTGCCACCGTCAATTCGCCGAACAGAATGGTGAAACCCGAAACCTTCGGCCCCAGCTTGGCGGCGATCAATTCGCCCAGTTCTGCAAGTGTTTCAGCCATCATCAGCGCTCGATCGTTCCGGTGCGGCGGATCTTCTTCTGCAATTGCAGAATGCCATAGACCAGCGCTTCGGCTGTCGGCGGGCAGCCCGGGATATAGATGTCGACGGGCACAATGCGGTCGCAGCCGCGCACCACCGAATAGGAATAGTGATAGTAGCCGCCGCCATTGGCGCAGGAGCCCATGGAGATCACATAGCGCGGCTCCGGCATCTGATCGTAGACCTTGCGCAGCGCCGGCGCCATCTTGTTGGTCAAGGTGCCGGCAACGATCATCACGTCGGACTGACGGGGCGAGGCACGCGGCGCGAAGCCGAAACGCTCGACATCATAGCGCGGCATCGAGGCCTGCATCATTTCGACAGCGCAACACGCCAGGCCAAAAGTCATCCACATCAGCGAGCCGGTGCGTGCCCAGTTGATGAGATCATCGGATGCAGTGACCAGAAAACCCTTGTCGGCCAGTTCGGCGCTGATGCCGCTGAAATACTCGCGCTGCTCCGGATTGGCCCGTTCGATCAGTCCCATTCGAGAGCTCCTTTGCGCCATTCATAGACGAAGCCGATGGTCAAGATGGCAAGAAAAATCATCATCGACCAGAAGCCGAAGACGCCCACTTCCTTCAGCGATACCGCCCAGGGGAACAGGAATGCCACTTCGAGATCGAAAATGATAAAGAGAATGGAGACCAGATAAAAGCGGATATCGAATTTCATGCGGGCGTCGTCAAAAGCGTTGAAGCCGCATTCATAGGCCGAAAGCTTTTCCGGATCAGGGTTGCGGATGGCAATCAGCAGCGGCGCGATCAGCAGTAGCAGCGACAGGCCCAGCGCCACGCCCATGAAAACGATGATCGGCAGATAATCTCGCAGCAGTTCCGGCATGTCCATTCGCTTTCCTGAAAGTGAGGTTCGTTCGATGGAAGATCTTCACCGACCGACATAGATGCGCGGT
>JANPCS010000580.1:0-3197 GCA_031431065.1 Hyphomicrobiales bacterium
CACCAAGGTGATCGGCCCAAGTCTAGGGAGGAAACGCCCAGGAAGGGCTGCGAGACATCTCTGCCTCACGACGGTTATTTGGCAGTGCGGGAGGTTTTGTTCAAGAGGCACGGCGCAGAATTTTGCTCAACCGGTCAAAAAACGCCTGGACCGCTTCGCAAAAGAAACTCCAACCGGCTGATATATCATACAAATCAGAAAAGTCGCGCAAAACACATAAATCCATGAGAAATACACATAGCTTGAGATTTTTTGCTGCGATGCACAAGTTCTGCAATCTTGAGGATTAAGGCACAGTCTTATACGAAGGCATGGCAACGGAGGACTCACGAGCATGGCCGCGCCGGACTGGACCGAACTCACGCAATTCGCCATTGCGCTGGCCAAGGCATCGGCTACTGAAATCCTTCCCTTTTTTCGGCGCAACACAGCAATTGAAGTGAAGGCCGCCGCGACATGGGACCCGGTGACCGAAGGCGACCGGGCCGGCGAGCGCGTCATCCGCCAGATGATCGAGCAGCACTATCCCGGCCATTCGATCCTTGGCGAGGAGTATGGCCTGAAAGACACCGGCTCGCCGTTCAAATGGGTGCTGGATCCGGTGGATGGCACCCGCGCCTTTGTCTGCGGCATGCCGACCTGGGCCACGCTCATCGGCTTGAGCTATGAGGACAAGCCGGTCATCGGCCTGATGAACCAGCCGCTGGTGGGCGAGATGTTCTACGGCAACCCGCACGGCGCTTGGGGCCATCACCGTGGCAAGACGGAGGCCATCCGCACCCGTGGTGGCGTTGGCTTGAACAACGCCATGGCCGGGACCACCGCCCCCGAACTCTATCGCAGTGACCGCGATCAACAGGCCTTCCAGCGCCTGCGTTCAACCGCCAGGCTGACGCGCTATGGCGGCGACGCCTATTTCTACTGCATGGTGGCGGCAGGCCATCTCGACATCGCCATGGACTGCGGTTTGCAAATCTATGACATCGCACCCCTGTTGCCGATCGTGCTGGGGGCTGGCGGTGCCGCCGCCGAGTGGACCGGCAAGAACCCCGCCCTCGGCGGCAACGTCATCACCGCCGGTTCGCAAGCCCTGCTCGATGAGGCGATGGCGGTGATGTCGGCCTGATTGCGCATCGGATTGCGCTGCCTATAGTGCGGCTTACGCAAGGAGTTGCCGATGACCGCTTTGAAAACCTGGGCTGAAACCGCCCCCCGCCTCGTCGAGACCGCCATGGGGCGCGCCAAGGCCTGCATGGTCATCCGCCGCGGCACCTGGGTCAACGTCCATTCCGGCGAGATCATCCCCGGTATCGACATCGCCATTGCGGCGGGCCGCTTCGCCTATGTCGGACCCGATGCCACGCATACCATAGGGCCCGAGACAAAAGTCATCGAGGCGGAAGGCCGCTACATGGTGCCGGGCCTGTGCGATGGCCACATGCATGTTGAAAGCGGCATGGTGACGGTGACCGAATTCGCCCGCGCCGTCCTGCCGCATGGCACCACCTCGATGTTCATCGATCCCCATGAGATCGCCAACGTGCTGGGCCTGCCCGGCGTGCGCCTGATGCATGACGAGGCGATGGGGCTGCCGGTCAATGTTTTTGTGCAGATGCCGTCGTGCGTGCCCAGTGCCCCCGGCCTTGAAAACCCCGGCGCCGAACTGGGGCCGGACGAGGTGCGCGAAGCCATGGCCTGGCCCAACATCATCGGCCTCGGCGAGATGATGAACTTTCCCGGCGTGGTCAATGGCGACCCGAAGATGCTGGCCGAAGTCGCCGCCACGCAAGACGCCGGCAAGACCGTCGGCGGCCATTACGCCTCGCCCGATCTGGGGCTGCCCTTCCATGCCTATGCCGCAGGCGGCCCGGCCGACGACCATGAGGGCACCCGCGCCGAAGACGCCATCGCCCGCGTCCGCCAGGGCATGCGCGCCATGCTGCGCTTGGGCTCCGCCTGGTATGATGTTGCGGCGCAAGTCAAGGCCATCACCGAGCAAGGCCTCGAGTCCCGCAATTTCATTCTGTGTACGGATGATTCACATTCCGGCACGCTGATCAACGACGGCCACATGAACCGCGTCGTCCGCCACGCCATTGCGCAAGGGCTGAAGCCGATGACCGCGATTCAAATGGCGACCCTCAACACCGCCCAGCATTTCGGCCTCGAACGCGAACTGGGCTCGATCACGCCCGGCCGCCGCGCCGATCTTTTCCTCACCTCGGATCTGATTGCCTTGCCCATCGAGCTGGTCATCGCGCGCGGGCAAGTGATGGCCGAACATGGGCATCTCACCGCCGGCATCGCACCCTATGCTTATCCTGCCTCCGCCAAGAACACCGTGAACATGGCGCGCGATGTGACGGCGGCGGATTTCGTCATCCATGCCCCCAAGGGCGCCAACGAGGTCACCGCCCGGGTGATTGGCGTCATCGAGAATCAGGCGCCTACCAAGGCTTTGGAAATGCGCCTGAAAGTGGCCTCAGGGCTGGTCGATGCCGATATGCAATCGGGCGTCTGCCAGATTTCGCTGGTGGAACGCCACAAGGCGACGGGCGGCATCACCAATGCATTCGTCGCGGGCTTCGGCTACAATGTCGAGTGTGCCGTGGCCTCGACCGTCGCCCATGACAGCCACCACATGATCGTCGTCGGCACCAGCCGCTCCGACATGGCCATGGCGGCGAATATCCTGAAACGCATCGGCGGCGGTGCGGTCGTGGTGAGCAAGGGCCAGCAACTGGCCCTCGTCGAACTTCCCATCGCCGGTCTGATGTCGGACGAGCGCGCCGAGATCGTGGCGAAAAAGGCTGATCAATTGGTCGCCGCCATGCAGGCCTGCGGCTGCACGCTGAACAACGCCTACATGCAGCACTCGTTATTGGCGCTGGTGGTCATTCCCGAACTCAGGATATCGGACGTCGGCCTCGTCGACGTCCGCACCTTCGAGAGGGTGGAGCTGTTCGTTTAGTTGACAATCTCATAGTTCCCCTCCCCCTCGTGGGGAGGGAAGTAACACAAACCATCAATCGTCGCGGTACACCCGCTCGCGCCGCTCGTGGCGTTCCTGCGCCTCGATCGACAGCGTGGCGATCGGCCGCGCGTCGAGCCGGCGCAAGCTGATGGGATCGCCGGTTTCCTCGCAATAGCCGTAGGAGCCATCGTCGATCCGCTTCAGCGCCGCCTCGATCTTCGAG
>JANPCS010000581.1:0-13603 GCA_031431065.1 Hyphomicrobiales bacterium
AGCTTCCGGCCGCCCGGTGATGAGCTTCTCCCTGCCGCAATCGGCCGAAAGCCACACCTATGCCATCCCCGGCCGCGCCGAAGGCAAGGGCCTGTGGCTGCGCGTCTCCGGCAGCGCGAGCGCCGGCAAGAGCTTCGTCGGCGACTTCCGCATCCTCAGTGAAGGCCTCGCTCCTTAAGCCGGTTTCGCGGCGCGCACTGCGAAAATCCCCGCCGCGACGATGATGGCGGTGCCTATGAAGGTCGTCAGCCTCGGCACTTCGGCGAAGAACAGATAGCCCCACAGCGGCACCCAGATCATGCCGGTATATTCGAACACCGTCACCAGATTGGCTTTCGCCATCCGATAGGCATGGGTGAGCAGCGACATGGCCAGCGCCGCGATGATGCCGCACAGGCCCATCAGCGCCAGATCGCGCAGATCCGGCATGGCCCAGGGCCGCACCAGAAAATCAAGGATCGGATGACCCAGCGCCACGATGCCAGACGCGCTGAACCCGGCGGCGATCAAGGCTGCGGCGATCATGTAGACGGCGTTGACATAGAAGGCCATCACGGTTGAGGGTTCATCGGCCCCATATTTTCGCACCAGAACCATCGACAAACCATAGCTCGCGGCGCTGAACAGGCTGAGGAGGGCGGCGGGTTCGAACAATCCAGACCCGGGCTGCAGGATGATCAGGACACCGATGAAACCGGCGATCACAGCCAGCCATGCCTTGGGGGTCACCTTCTCATGCAGGAACAGGCTGGCCAGAATGGTGACGAAGATTGGCGAGATGAAGAACAGGGCGATCGCCTCGGCCAGCGGCAGGGCCGGAAACGCCATGTAATAGGTGGTATAGGAGGTGAGCAGAATCACGCCACGCAGCGCCAGCAATTTCCGTTGTGGACTGAGCAGCCGCTTCAATCCGCATTCGAAATGCACCATGACCAGCAGGATCGGCAACCCAACGATCGAGCGGATGACAATGGCCAGCGTCACCGCATGATCGCCGCTGAGGCCCTTGAGGATCGCGTCCTGGATCGAGAACACGAAAACGCCAAGCGCCAGCGAGCCGATGCCGATCAGGTTGCGAGTCTTGGCGTGAGTATCGGCGGTCATCGCCACAGCATGCGTGGAGAGTGGCTGATCCGCCATCCATGCCGCGGCATGTTTGGTCTGTCAGCGGCAGATGGCTTTCGGAGTTCGCAGCGCTTTCTGCGCCTTTTGCTCTAAAGTCTACCGCCAGGGAATCGGCCGACGTCACAAATGGTGTAGGTCAGGCCATTGGGGGCCGCGCCACGCAAATCCGGGAGAGCGAAAGTACTCGCCCCGTTGCCGCCATATGTGAAGCCTATGACCGAAAATAGATCGAGGTGACCAGTAATAGTGAGGATCTGCCCATTTGCCGGGACGCCGTTGGCTAAGAATATACTGGCGCTGAGCATGATTTCACCAACCGTGCATTCCGTCCCAAAGGCGGCAGCCGCCGTGTTGGTATTGCTGCCGAAGCGCGAATCCGGACCGGGGGGGCCAATGGGTCCCGTCAAGCCGATTGGACCCGTCGCACCCGCCGACCCGGTGGGACCCGCCGGTCCCTGCGTTCCTTGTGGACCCTGTGACCCAATTGGTCCGGTTGCGCCGGGATCACCTTGGCTACCCGGGACACCTTGCGGACCCTCTGGCCCGGTAGCGCCCTGAATGCCGCGCGCGCCCCTTTGCGCCAAAACTTCCCATTCGCCGCTGTTTGCCGCAGGTTTCTTGTTGAGGCTGGCGGTTCTGGCCCGGAAACTTGAACCGCCGTCGGTCACCAGATCATTCTCAAAGTAATTCCTGCTGACTCTCCAGGCGCCTGTGGGATTGAGACTCATTGGCGCGCAATTGGCGATGACGGCTTGTGCTGTTCCCGCCGTGCCGCCACTGCCCTTGAGATCGACAATGCAATCCGCTGGAACATAGATCAGGCCGAATGAAAAGCTGCCATTGTTTTGAACGGTTGCCGTGTGCAAGCCGTCGAGCAGGATCGATGGCGCCGTTCCGGTGCGGCTGCCTTGAACCATCAGTTGGCCCGCTGCTATCTCGGCCTTGGTGATGGTGATGGCGGCGAAAGCCGGATGCGTGGCGACAGTCAGTATGATGCTGCCCAACACTGCAGATCGTTTTGAGGCCATGGCTTTGTTCTCACCCTTCAATCACGCAACAAAATTTTTTAGGGCCCAACATAAAGCTACCCTAACGCCACGCTCACCGCAAGGGGAGGCGCAATCGAGTTATGCGGTTGACCAATCCTATTCGGCGGCCATTGCCAGAGGCGGAAGTCCGGTCACTGCACCTGTCCTTATCACCGCCGGATCATGCGCCTTGCGGGCGAAGACCTCGGCGACCATCGGCAGGAAGAAGTCGAGACTTTCGCTCTTGTAGTCCGGGTCGAAAGACGATTGGTCCCAACGCTCGCAGAAGTCGGCGCAGGACTGGTAATAAATCGAGTCGCGGTACTTCTCGCGCTCATGCTGGTTCCAGCCATAGTGGTGGGCATAATAATACATCTGGAACGAAGCATGGTGTTCGACCGTCCACACCACTTCCTCGCGCAGGAAGGGACGCAACATCTCGGCGGCGAACCGATCGTGGTTTTGCGGCGCCAGGCCATCGCCGATGTCGTGCAGCAGCGCAGCCACCACCCAGTCGATATCAGCGCCTTCACGATAAGCCCGCGTGGCGGCTTGCAGCCCATGCTCAAGGCGGCTGATCTTGTAACCCGGCAGGGTTTCCTCTTCCTGCAGCCGCAACTCGCGGATCACCCGGTCGGCCGTGCCCTTAAGGTGTTCGTCTTCGAGTGGCTTCAACAGCAGGTAATCTTCCCTGGTGCCATCCTTCATCGCGGTGAAATCAACGGTCTTCATGGGCCTTGCGCTCTCCGTAGAAAATGTACAGTCCGGAACCGATGATAAGCGTTGCGCCGGCAATCGTCCAGTAATCGGGCCAATCATTCCAGATGACGAAGCCGAAGAGGATCGCCCAGAGCAGTGCCGAATAGGAAAATGGCGCCACCACCGAGGCTGGAGTGCAACGAAATGCGCGGATGAGGCAAAGGTGGCCAAGCCCACCAGCAAACCCGCTGGCGATCAGCAGCAACCAGTCAAAAGCGCCCGGCCATTGCCAGAACCATGGCACGATGCAGGATGTGACAATCGCTCCTGCCGCTGCCGTATAGAGGAGCGACGTGAGGGGATCGTCGGTCCGCACTTTGCGGGTGACGATCTGGTAGCTGGAATTCATCAGTGCCGCGGCCAGCAGGAAGAGCACGCCATGCCCCACCACGCCAAGGCTACCTTCCCACGGCCGGACCACCACAACAGCACCCAGGAATCCGATGATCACGCCCAGCCAGTTCCTGAGTGTAACCTTCTCGCCAAGCAGTGGAATAGCCAGGATGGTGAGCAGAATGGGGTTCAAAAACATGATGGTGGTGGCGGTCGCCAGCGGCGTGGTGCGGATACCGGCATTGAACAGTCCGGTTGTCGACATCAGCAACACCGAGCGCAACGCCTGGAGTTTCGGCTGGCGGCTGATGGCGAGTGACCCGATGCGCGGCCCACAGGCAAAGGCCGCGACGATACTGGCAAAAAAGAAACGGCCCCAGGTGACCTGCACCAGCGAATAGCTCTCCATCAGATGCTTCATGATGGCATCGAGTGCGATGAAGCAGAACATTGTCGCCAGCATCCACAAAATACCGGCCGTACGATTCTCATTCAGATGCGGCGACATGCCTCAAGCTATAGGCGGAGGCACAAGACACGCCAATGGCCGCAAGTGTCGGCCACGGTCTGCAAAACGCGCATGGCGGCGGCTGTCACATGATTGTAACAGTGAGGTGTTGAAGAATGCCAATGAGCGAGAAAGTCCACACTATACTGTTCCTATGCACCGGTAACTCGGCCCGCAGTATTCTGGCCGAGGCCATTGCCAATCAGCTCGGTGGCGGCAAGATCAAAGCCTATAGCGCCGGCAGCCAGCCCAAGGGCGAAGTGCACCCTTACGCAATCGATATTCTACGCATCATGAAGCACAAGACCGACGGCTTACGCTCTAAAGCTTGGGACGAGTTCGCGGTTCCTGATGCCCCCCAGCTCGATTTCGTCCTCACCGTTTGCGACAACGCCGCCAATGAAGTCTGTCCGGTCTGGCCCGGCCAGCCTATGAGCGCGCATTGGGGCATTCCCGATCCCGCAGCCGCCGCGGGCAGCGAAGCTGAGAAGCGCGCCACGTTTGCTGACACATATGGCCGCCTGCACAATCGCATTTCGGCTTTTCTCAGCCTTCCGATGGCCTCCCTCGACCGCCTGTCGTTGAAAGCAAAACTTGACGGGATCGGTGCCGCGAAGGACTGATGAACCCCTCTCGCAAACTCGCGTCGGAATTCCTCGGCAGCTTGCTCTTGCTCGCCACCGTCGTCGGCTCAGGCATCATGGCTGAGCGCCTGGCGGGCGGCAATATTGCCGTTGCGCTGCTGGGAAACACCATTCCCACCGGGGCCATTCTTTATGTGCTGATCACCATGCTGGGCCCGGTCTCCGGCGCGCACTTCAATCCGGCCGTGACATTGGCTAGCGTGTTGCGCGGTGAGATGCAGGCAGGCCTGGCACTCGCCTATGTTTCGGCACAGCTGATCGGGGCAATCGGCGGGGTGTTTCTGGCTCATGTGATGTTCGACATCGATATCTTACAAGCATCGGCGAAAATCCGTACCGGACCCGGGCAGTGGCTGTCGGAAGCTGTCGCAGTGTTTGGTCTTCTCACTGTAATCTTCACCACGCTTCGCAGCGCACCGCAATCGGTTGCCATCAGCGTCGCCCTGTACATCACCGCCGCCTACTGGTTCACGGCATCAACGAGTTTCGCCAATCCGGCGGTGACAATTGCAAGGTGTCTGACCGACACGTTCTCGGGCATCCGTCCTCTCGACGTAGCCGGGTTCATCGTCGCGCAGTTAAGCGGGGCGGTTCTTGCAATCGTGTTTGATCGCTGGTTCAGACGGAAAGCCTGACGCCCGCCTTGTCCGCAGCTGTCGAAAGCTCTGTAAAGAGCCCGTCTGCCAAAGGGATGCCTTCGACCTCGCGAATGCGCCGCCGCTCCCATTCCGGCCCGCCCGCCGCATAGGTGCCCGGCTGCGCCTTGAAGCCATCAAAATAGTCCTGAAGCCTTCCCCCGAAGGCCTCCAACGTCATCAGCAGCGTCGGATCGATGGCCATGACAAAATGCCCCATGCGGGAATCCGCCAGGGCCAATCCGTCCTGCTCGCGTGACAGGCGCATGCCGGTGAGAACGCCGCCCAGCACTTCCGCGACACCAGCCAGTGCCGCACCCTTGTAACCGAAATCAGCCCCACCCACTGGCGCCAGCGCCACTGCCTGGTGCGGATCGGTGACGAATTGACCTTGATTGTCGACAGCAACGCCGTGAGGTAGTTCAAGGCCTTCAGTGCGAGACCTTAGAACCTTGTTCCATGGGATTGCACTGGTTGCCATATCGAGGAGAAATGGTTCACCGCCCGGATTGGGCGCTGCAACGGAATAGGGGTTGGTGCCGTGAATGGCCTTGGTCCCACCATGCGGTATGACGAGCGCCCCGGAATTGGCCGTCACCAAGCCGATGAAACCGGCATTCGCCGCCGCTAGCGTGTAAGCACCAGCCGCGCCGAAATGCGTTGAGTTGATGACACATGCCATGCCGATGCCGCAGTCGCGCGCCAGGGCGCAGGCCTTGTCCATGGCGCGGTACATGGCTACGTGCCCCATGCCGCCATCCGCATCAACCAGCGCCGCCGCCCGCCGCTTCAACTCCACTTTGATGTTGGGATTGCCCTTGGCCAACCCGCTGCGCAGGCAATCGGCATACCACGGCAGCAACCGGATGCCGTGGCTTTCAACACCATGCAGCGAGGCGTGCAGCATGGCCCAGGTGGCGGCCTCGGCCGATGGCGCATCGGCGCCCGCACTCAGAAGTACACTGCGGGAAAACTCCGCCAGCGCATCGGCGGAAATTGACCTTTGCATCAGGCGATCTTGCCGCCCAGCTCGTTGGCGATATGAACGCGGATGATCTCCTCGAAACTGGTTTCCGAGACGAAGCCCAAGTCGCGCCCGCGCCTGGCGTCGAAGTTCTGCGGCCAGCCTGAGACGATCTTCATGATCGTCTCGTTGGGTTCACGCTTGATGCGTGCCACCACCTTGTCGCCCGCTACCTTGCGCAGCGCCGCGATCTGTTCGCCGACCGTGCAGGAAACACCCGGCAATGTGACGACGCGGCGGTTACCAAGCTTTGCCGTGTCCATCGTTGCGGCATGGATCAGGAAACCGGAGGCCGAACGCGGGCTGGCATGCCAATGCCGGACATCTTCGCCGACCGGCAAAACAGCTTCGAGGCCAGCCAGCGGCTCGCGGATGATGTTGGAAAAGAAGCCCGATGCCGCAAGATTGGGCTTGCCCGGGCGCACGCAAATGGTGGGAAAGCGCAGAGCCACACCATCGAAGAAGCCGCGCCGGGAATAGTCCGACAGCAACAGCTCGCAGATGGCTTTCTGCGTGCCATAGCTGGTGAGCGGCGTGGTGAAGTACTCATCGCCGATGGCTTCCGGGAAGGGGGCGCCAAACACCGCGATCGAAGAGGTAAAGACCACCTTGGGTTTGTAACCCTGACCCACCTTTCGGATCGCCTCGAACAAGAAGCGCGTGCCATCGAGATTGATGCGGTAGCCTTTCTCAAAATCGGCTTCGGCCTCGCCCGAGACGATGGCCGCCAGATGGAAGATCACATCGGGCTTGAGCGCCGCCAGCTTTTCCGCCTCGCCGGGGGTCGAGAGATCGCCGATGAGGGTTTCTATGGGAAAGCCCGAAGCCGGCGGCGGGGGTGACAGGACCACGTCATGCCGGATGATCTTGGAAACTGTCATGGAACCCAGTTTCCCGTCCGCCGCCAGCCGATTGATGAGCTTGACCCCCACCATGCCGCCGCCGCCGATGACCAGAATATTCATGCCGTCCTCCCAAATATTGCATTTCCAGGAAACCTAGGCGCAATGTCCCCCCGGTAACAAGGGCCGGGGATGCAGGCTGCTATGCATCGGTCGGAATGAGCTGCGCCCCGAAGTTGAAGGGCGTTGAACAGATTATTGACATTTTGTGCTATGAGAACGCTGCCACAAGGGACTCGCATTTTACGCCATGGCTAATCCAAACGACAGATCCGGACCAGACGAAATCAGCCAGGTCTACCGGGCAAGCCGCTCTACGTTGGTCGCGGCGGGCGTTTTCAGCTGCCTGGTGAACATCCTGATGCTCACCGGGCCGCTGTTCATGCTGCAGGTCTACGACCGGGTGCTGGCATCCGGCAGCGTGCCGACCCTGGTGGCGCTGATCATCATCGTGGCCGTTCTATATGCCTATTACGGTTTCCTCGAGTTTCTGCGCGCCCGCCTGATGGTGCGGCTTGGCCGCCGGGTGGAGGAAACCTTGCGCGGGCGGGTTTTCGACGCCGTCACCAGCCATGCTTTGCGCCGCACACCCGGCGTCGGCTCGCAACCGTTGAACGATCTGGCGACGATCCGGCAATACCTGTCAGGGCAGGGGCCGTTTGCCTTCTTCGATATGCCGTGGATGCCCTTCTATCTTGGCATCATATTCCTCATGCACTGGATGCTGGGTGTAGCCTCGCTGGCCGCTGCGATCACCATATTCGCGCTAGCCGTTTGGTCGGAACGCGCCACCCGCGGGCCGCTTCAGGAAGCCACCAAATCGACGGTGAAAGCCGCCATCATGACCGACGAGGGCCGCCGCAACGCCGAGGCCCTTTATTCGCTCGGCATGGCCGGCACCATGCGCCGCCGCTGGATGGAAGTTCACCAGACGGCTCTCGATCACCAGACCATTGCCAATGACGCCGGCGGCCTGCTGGGTGCGTCCTCGCGCGTTTTGCGGCTGTTCATTCAATCCGGCATCCTCGCACTCGGCGCCTACTTGGCGATCCTGCATGAAATCAGCCCTGGTGCGATGATCGCGGCCTCCATCATCATGTCCAGGGCCTTGGCACCCGTCGAACAGGCGGTCGCCAACTGGCAGCAGTTCCTGGGCTTCCGCAAGGCCCGCGAGCGCCTGATCCAGGCACTGAAGATCGTGCCGCGCGACAAAACCATGATGAAGCTGCCGGAGCCGCAGGGCCGCCTTAACGTCGATAACCTCACCGTCATGTTGCCCGGCGTGGAAAAGCCGCTGCTGCAAGGCCTGACTTTCAACGTCGAACCCGGCGAGGGCATTGGCGTCATCGGTCCGACCGGGGCCGGCAAGTCGACGCTGGCCCGCGCCCTCGTTGGCATCATTGCGCCGACCCGTGGCACAGTTCGCCTCGATGGTGCGTCCCTCGACCAGCGCGATGTCGATGAGCTGGGCGGCATGATCGGCTATCTGCCGCAGGATGTGCAACTGTTCGACGGCACAGCGGCGCAGAACATCTCGCGTTTCGTGCCCGAAGCCGATTCCAACGCCATTGTGGCGGCGGCAAAACTCGCCAACGTGCATGACCTGATCATGCGGCTTCCCGATGGCTACAACACCCAGCTCGGCGAGAATGGCGCCAGGCTCTCGACTGGGCAGCGCCAGCGCGTCGCCCTCGCCCGGGCGCTCTATGGCGAGCCCAAGCTGATGGTGCTTGACGAACCCAATTCCGCGCTTGATGCGGAGGGCGAGGCAGCCCTCGATTTTGCCATTCGTCAGGCGATGGCGCGCGGTGCCGCGGTTGTCGTCATTGCGCATCGCCCGAGTGCGCTTGCCGCAATTCCGAAAATGATGGTGCTCTCCGACGGCAAGGCGGCGGCCCTGGGTCCGCGCGACGAGATCATGCGCAAGGTGATGGCGCGTCCGGCAGCACAGCAAAGCAATGTCGAACGGCTGAACCCGCCGGCACAAAAGAACGAGGCGAACTGAAGATGCTCAGATTTTCGACCGACGCGTCGCTGCGGCGTTTTCAGATCACAGGCTATGCCTCAGTCATCGTCGTGGTCGGCATCCTGGGAACCTGGTCGCTGACAACGCACTTGAACGGCGCGGTGATAGCGCCCGCGACCATCATTGCCGAAACCAATTCGAAGCGCGTGCAGAGCAAGGACGGCGGCATCGTCCGCAAGATCATGGTGCGCGACGGCGACCGGGTGATGGAGGGCCAGGACCTGTTGATGCTCGACGATACCGAAACCAAGGCGGAACTGGGCATTGTTGAAGCCCTGCTTATCGAAGAACTGGCCAAGAAGGCGCGCCTTGAGGCCTCGCGCGATGATTTGCCGAAAGTCACCTTCCCGTCCGAGATCGAAAGCAGGCGTGGCGATCCCGCCGTTGCCAAGGTTCTGGTCGGCCAGGAAAAGCTTCATGCCGCGCGATTGGCGGCCGTCAAGGGCAAGATCGAGCAGCTCAACCAGCAGATCGGCCAGGTTGGCGAGCAGGTCGAGGGCATCACCGCACAGATCGCCTCCAAGGACCGCCAGATCGAACTGATAAAGGGCGAACTTGAGAGCCTGCGAGAGCTTCTCAAGAAAGGCCTGATGCAAGCCAGCCGGGTGATGGCCATGGATCGCGAGCAGGCGAGGCTCGAAGGCGAACGTGGCGAGTTGATCGGCTCGCGCGCCGCCGCCACCAGCAAGCGTGGCGAAATCAAGCTGCAGATTTTGCAGATCGGCGAAGAAGTCCTGTCGCAGACGCTTCTCGATCTGCGCGAGGCCGATGGCCGTATTTCCGAACTGACACAACGGCAGCTGGCCAGCAGCGCGCGGCTGAACCGCATGATCATCAAGGCGCCGATCACCGGTGCTGTTTATCAACTGATGGTCCATACCGAAGGCGGTGTCATCTCGCCAGCCGAGCCATTGATGATGATCGTGCCGGAAGGCGATGAACTGGTTCTGCAAGCGCAAATCGCGCCGCAGAGCATCGAGCAAGTCCACGAAGGCCAGATGGCGCATGTCCGCTTCCCAGCCTTCTCGTCCCGCACCACGCCCGAATTGACCGCTGAAGTATTCAGCGTATCCGCCGATACGTCGCGCTTTAGCGCCGACACACCGCCGTTTTACGATGTGCGATTGCGTATTCCGCGCGAGCAGTTGAAGCTGCTTGGCAGTAATCGGCTGAAACCCGGCATGCCGGCCGAAGCTTTTATCCAGACCACGGCGCGGACGCCATTCTCCTATCTGGTGAAACCGCTGATGGACCAGATCGAGCACGCCTGGCGGGAACGCTAGTTCGTCAGTGTAACCCCGACCGGATCAACCACCATGTGCCACTTCATTGGCTACTTGCCAATGCAGACGGACGCTGCGAAGGAGGGGGCTCATTCAGGCAAGGCAATGACATGGCGAAAACCGCAAAAACCACCGATCAGAAACAAGTCGGCGACCCGGCTGCTTACGTGCCCCCGGCACGAGTTCTGAACAAGATCATCAAACGCGAGACGAATGCGGCAGGCAATGCCATTGTCAGCATGCCAGTCGAGGCCTTCAACAAGCTTTTGGCCGCTGCGCTCAGCTCCGGGTTCAGCGAGAAGGCATATCTCGAACATCACCCCGATGTGCGGCGGAAGGTTGAGGAAGATGCAATTCCCTCCGGCCTCTCGCATTTTGTCAGCCACGGGTTTTTCGAGGGCCGTGGCGGCTTCGACATTGCGGTAGATGCGAACTGGGATGTGGCAACCTACCCGGATGTGGCCCGCGCCATCAAGGACAAGCAGGTCATCGATGCCAAGGACCACTTTCTGCTGTTTGGCTTTGCCGAAGGCCGCAATCCGGGCCCGGCATTTCAGCTCACCGTCGGCGAATGGAACCAGCTCGCCCGCGCCGAACCGGAATAGACCTCTGACGGCTTAAGACAAGAGTTCTGTCCTGAACAGGAACACCCCAATCCCGCCGTGCGAAGCCGGCGGGCCCGATGGCGCAAGGGCGAGTCCGGTGGCCTTGGCCAGTGATGGTTCGCTGGTGATGAGACCTACCCGCCAGCCGCCAAAGCGCTTCGACAGGGTCTGGCCGAGTGCGCCGTAGAGACCGTAGAGTGCCTTCTTGTCGCCGATACGCGTGCCGTAAGGTGGATTGACCATGACCAGGCCCGGCGGTCCTTCGGGCGGTGAAACATCGCTGATTGATCGTTGCTGAAAGTCCGTCCATTCCGCCACGCCGGCTCGCATGGCATTGGCGCGGCACATGGCGATGGCACCGGCATCGCGGTCAGAACCATGGAAGCGAAAGCCAGTTGTTGTAACTGGTGCCTTGTCACGCAGGCGTTGCCACGCCGCTGGGTCGAATCCCGTCAGCAGTTCAAAAGCAAATGATCTTGACCTGCCGGGATTGCGGCCAGTTGCGATCTCGGCTGCCTCGATGACGAAGGTACCGGAGCCGCACATCGGATCGATAACCGTCTCGCTGCCGTCAAACCCGCACTGGCGCAAGAACAGCGACGCAAGGGTCTCCCGCAATGGCGCCTTGCCGATCGCTTCCTTGTGGCCGCGCTTGTGAAGCGAACCGCCCGATGTATCGACGCTGATGGTACAGAGATCGTCCTCAATACGTGCCTTGATGCACAGCTCTGCATCAGTCGAGATCACCGCGCCCAACTCCTCACGCAGCGCGGTCTCAATGCGCTGGGCAGCAGCGCCCGAGTGATATATCCGCGAACCCTTGCAGGTGACCTCGACCCGCAGCGGCACATCGGGGCGCAGGAATGTTTTCCACTCGAACCCACGCGCCCGCTTGTCGAGCTGGGCCAGATGCAGGACACGGAACGATCCGATGCGCGCCAGCACCCTTGTGGCGCCGCGCAATTCGAGATTGGCCCGCCAGACATCCGGCCAGTAGCCACGCACCGCAACGCCGCCCGCCACCGGCTTGATCGCCTTGAACCGCCGCGACCGCACCTCGGCCAGCAGGACAGCTTCAAGGCCTGGCGTGCCGACAAGAAAGATTTCGAATTCGCTGGTAGTGTTCATGGTGCCCGCTTACGCGGAAACCCAGAAGCCTTCGACATATTTCTGCGAAACCGGTGGCATGACGCGGCTGCGGCTGGGTTGAAAGCATCAGGTTTGCAGTAGGCTTCGTCGATAAATCACCGAAACTGACAACCGATGCTTGCGGCACAGCACCGAAACCGAGTGGTACAACTTCAACCTGGCAACGCGCATGCGATTTGCGGTCAGCTTCGCGCCCACATCACCGGTCTGGAATACCTACACCATTGACCGGTTTGTGCCGGAAGGCCGAATGCGCAGGCAACAGGCCATCATCATCCGGAACATTCGCAATTGTGAAGCCCGGATTCGCGGTGTGAAGGACCAGATGCGCAACCCGTTTTCGTGCATTATAATGCGTATCAATCATTGACTGTTGGCATGCGCTGACATAGTTTGGCGGCCAAGGGCAATGAGACCAACACGCGAAAAATCATTGCCCGGCTGGAACGTGAAGGCTGGCGCAAGGTGCATGGCGGGAGCCATGACAAATTCGAGCATCCGTCTCGCCCGGCAATGACTCTTATTGTGCCGCGTCACCGCGAACTTTCGCTCGGCGTGGCGCGGCACGAACCGAAATCGTAGTTGATGCGCTGGAGCGGCTATGAGCGGCGATCCACGCTGCCGGAATCTCTCTCCTGATGGCTGCTGTATCGAGCGCATGCCGTTGCGAGCAGGTCACGAGAATCGCGAACTTCTGTCCAGCTGCTTGGGAGATGCCGCGACGCTTTATTTCCGCCTTGAGCTTCTCAACTTCGGCCACTGCGGCCTTGGTATGAGCTTCGGCCTCGCCGAGCATGTCAGCGAGTGCAGAAGTTTCCAGATTGGGAAGTGTTGAAGCGCTGGGCCGTTCGGGCTGCGGTCCATCAGCCATCATATAGCGCGCATAGGCGTCGAACAAATTCCGATGCTCCGGTGATTGCCTTGCAATCACTTCCAGCGCCTCATGTTCGTTGTAGCCAGCGCGGTACGTGCCAGGGCAGTCGCTGCACTCAAAGTACCAGTCATGGCGCGCGAGGCGATCAAAGAACGCTTCGATATTAACTAAGTTAGTGGTAGAATCATCAAAAGCCATATTGAACTCCTTTCCGGTTCTGTTGGCTTAGACCCCTTCAGCAGTTACAGCTGCTGTGGGGGTCTCTAACAAATCCAATGTAAGATGAGGCATGAGGAAATGCAAGAGAGAAAATCTCGTAACATATTGTAATTCTAAAGTTTTTTGAAGTACACCAAATTGGAATGAAACGAGGTCTAACAATGAGTGGATTGCTAAAGATCATGGATGACATGTATTGCGACGCGGACGAAACTGCGCGCATCCCCGGCATAGATAAGCAACGGCTTTGTTTTGAAACAAGAAACTGGCGAGGCCTGCAGCCGGCCTTCACGAAGAACGGCAAGCCGATGTTCATCCGCAAGGCTATGGAACTCCGAAGGGATGCGAAGAAGGCCGGGAAGATTTAGAGCCTATCCGTAAATAGTATTTTAACCATGAACGATGGAGATGGCATTGTCCGGAGGGATCATGCCAGGAACCAGGAAGCGCGCGCAATCGTGGGAAGTGACGGATGAGTTATGGGCCATA
>JANPCS010000582.1:0-2338 GCA_031431065.1 Hyphomicrobiales bacterium
GCGGTTGGTCCGGCTACACCTCCAAAGGCTACAAACCCGCCGGACCCAAAACCATGCACGACGGCCTCCTTCAACTGCAGGCCAGACATGAAGGCTGGAAAATCGCGAAATGCGGGTAAGATGTGTGAATCCCTTAGCCACGAGGGGGAGGGAGAAGGAAGGGTCAATACTTCCGAAACTTGGTATTGCCTTCAAGAAGGCCGGCGCGCCTGGTCTGGCAGAAATACGGATTGGCCGGCATCGAATTCATCGACGGTTGAAGCCTGTCCAAAGAACCCGCCTGTTGAACCCCGGCCAATAGGGGGTTAGGCATTTCGCCAGAGCAAGGGATGGCGGAACATGCCCGGACAGGAAATCGCCTGCATCGGCGACAATTGCATCGACCGGTTTCTGCCGCCGATTGACGATTGCCTGGCCGGTGGCAACGCGGTGAATGTCGCCGTGCAGCTGGCCCTGCTGGAGCGCCGGGTGCATTACTTCGGCGCCGTGGGCGATGATGCGGCGGGTGCTGCGGTCTCGTCGGCGCTCACTGCGCACGGCATTGGCCTCGAGGGCTTGCAAGTGCTGAGCGGCCAACGCACGGCCTATACCGATATCGAAATCTCCGAAGACGGCGAGAGAACCTTCGTCTTTGAGGAGTTCGGCGCCTGCGCCAATTACCTGCCATCAGCCGCGGACCTGGTCCGCTTGCGGCAGATGCGCCATGTTCACATCGGCTGGCTCAACGGTACTGGTGATGTGAAGCGGGCGCTGGCGGAGTCGGGTGTTACGATTTCGCAGGACCTGACCGTCAACAACGCGCCCAAAAACCTGTCACCGGCGGGTCTCGATATCGCCTTCTGCTCGGCCGAGCCCGATGAGGCGGATGCGGTAGCCGAAAGCCTGATCGCCGGGGGCGCGCGCCTCGCCGTTGTGACACTTGGTGCCTCGGGCAGCATGGTGAGCGATGGCCGCGCCAAGGTCTTTGCCTCGGCGCCGCCGCTGACGCCAGAAGACACGACCGGTGCCGGAGACGCATTTATCGCGGGCTTCATCCATGCCTATCTGGCGGGATTGACACTCGAGCAATCTCTGAGCGAGGGCACCGGGCAGGCCGCCGCTACTTGCCTGCATCGCGGCGGTTTTCCGCAAACGCCGCTTAAGGGCATAATTGAGCCCTGGACAAAACCTGATGTCACGGATTTGTGATCGGCAAACGCCAAGTTCTCCAAAAAACTGTGATACAAATCACAGACAGGGAGAAAAAACATGCTGCGGAAATTCAAAACCGCAACACACACTACCGAAAACCTGTCCAAGGGCATGCCTTGGGGCGCGCGCCGTGCCTTCCTGTCGGCGTCGCGGTCGCTTGAACTCGGCAGCCGCGAAGTGCTGTTTCACGCCGGCGATTCAGGCGATGGTTGTTACCTTCTTCGCTCGGGCGTGGTCAAGGCCGCGGTGATCGCCAGGGATGGCCAGGAGCGTCTTCTGGCGGTGCTGGGCCCTGGAGCCTTGATTGGCGAACTCTCGCTCATCGATGACGAGCCGCGCTCGGCGACCATCTCGGCCTTGAAACATTGCGTGCTGATGCATCTGACCAA
The DNA here is from genome assembly GCA_031431065.1 of Hyphomicrobiales bacterium. Classification (GTDB taxonomy): domain Bacteria; phylum Pseudomonadota; class Alphaproteobacteria; order Rhizobiales; family Aestuariivirgaceae; genus Aestuariivirga. Next base: position 1,581 of record JANPCS010000582.1, read on the forward strand.
GGCGGCCTTTTTCCGGCTCGCCGATGCCAATCCGCAAGTCTACCGCCAGGCCCTCAAGCTGTTGGCGCAGCGCTTGCGCGGCACCAACGACACGGTCGTGGCGCAAAGTACTGTTTCGGTCTCGGGCCGCGTCGCGCGGGCCTTTGCGTCCCTCGCCAATGGTTTGGGAGACGAACAGCCCGATGGCCGTATCTTGCTGACCTACAAGATCACCCAGAACGATATCGCCGGCATGGCCGGGGTGGCGCGCGAGAATGCCAGCCGCGCCATCAATGACCTGTTGCGCGAGGGTGTCTTGTCGCGCGCCGGAAGCTTCTATTTGATCGAGCGCCCGGCTGAGCTCCTCGACATGGCCGAAATCTGAAGCCGGCCTATCTCTGGCTCTCGATCAGGCGGTCTACAAGCGTTTCCATGTCGCTGGCTTCGGCATTGGCGAAGGCGATGCGCAGATAATCGTCCTGACCCGGGCCGAACATCGAGCCGGGAAGGCACAGCACATCATGCTCGCCCGCCAGCCGCATGGCCACCTGCTTGGCGGTTTCATCCGTGAACGGATGTTTGACGTAAGCAAACAATGCGCCGGAACTGGCAAGCTCGTATTTCAAACCACTGCGCGTGAACCCTTGCTGCAGGGCTTCGAGGCGGCCGCGCATTTTAGCGATCTTGTCGCGCTTCCAGTCACCCAATGACGTGAGGCCGAAGAGCGCCGCGCGTTGCGAGATATGCGGCGCGCAGATCGCCATGCAATCGAGAATCTT
>JANPCS010000583.1:0-20047 GCA_031431065.1 Hyphomicrobiales bacterium
GCTGCTGCGGTCGCCATCCTTTATGACCGGTGCCGCGGTGGTGGTGTTCTGGGCCGCCTGCGCGCTGTTCGGGCGCCATCTGGTTCCCTATGATCCGTTTGCGGACGATCTTCTCAACTCGCTGATGCCGCCATCGGGCGAGCATTGGTTCGGCACCGATCAATTGGGCCGCGACGTGTTCTCGCGGGTTATCGCAGGCGCCCGCGACATCCTGACGGTGGCGCCGCTGGCCACCCTCATCAGCACCATTCTCGGAACGGCACTTGGCCTCACCATGGGCTATTTCGGCGGACTGATCGACGAGGTGTTGAGCCGCATCGTCGATGCGGTCTTGGCATTGCCGACAGTCATCGTGGCGTTGCTGGCACTGACGGCACTTGGCACCTCGACCTTCACGGTGCTGTTCGTCATCGGCTTCACCTTCGCGCCGATCATCGCGCGCACCGTCCGGGCCGGCGTTCTGGCCGAACGCGGACTCGACTATGTATCGGCGGCAGAACTCCGCCGCGAGAACCGTCTCTACATCATGTTCGTCGAGATACTGCCCAATGTCATACCGCCAATTCTGGTCGAGATGACGGTGCGCCTCGGTTATTCGATCTTTACAGTGGCCACCTTGAGCTTCATCGGCTTCGGCATCCAACCGCCATCACCCGATTGGGGCCTGTCGATCGCCTCGAACTACGGCCTCATCGGCGGCGGCTATTGGTGGACTGTGGTGTTCGACAGTGCTGCCATCGCCTCGCTGGTGATCGGCATCAACCTGATGGCCGACGGCATCCAGAGTGCGCTCGATGACTGATGCCGAGCACCCCGCCTTGCGGCTCGAGGAACTTGGTGTCGAGTACCGCGTGAAGGGGCGGGGCATTCAGGTGCTGCAAGGCATCAATCTCGAAATCGGCCGTGGCGAGGCCTACGGACTGGTGGGCGAGTCGGGTTGCGGCAAGTCGACGGTGGCCTATGCCGTGCTGCGCTACCTGCCGCGCAATGGCCAGGTCAACCAAGGCCGTATCTTGCTCGATGGCCATGACTTGCAGAAGCTCGGCAACGATGAGCTCCGCGAACTGCGGCGGACGTCGATCGCCATGGTCTATCAGGACCCGAGCCGGGCGCTCAATCCGTCGATCCCGGTGGGGCGGCAGGTCGAGGAGGTTTACGAGCTTGCCGGTATTGCCCGCAGCGAATGGCGCAGCCGCACGCTGGGCATTCTCAACAAGGTTCGCATCAGCGATCCGAGCCACGTGGCCGAACGCTACCCGCACCAGCTCTCAGGCGGCATGCAGCAGCGCGTCGCCATCGCCATGGCGCTGGCCAGCGCGCCGGCCTTGCTGATCCTCGACGAACCGACCACCGGACTCGATGCAACCGTCGAGGCCGATGTGCTCGATCTCATCCTGGCCTTGCGCCAGGAATTCGCGACCTCGATCCTGTTCATCAGTCATAATCTCGCGGTCATCGCCAAGATGTGCGATCGCGTCGGCGTACTCTATGCCGGGCGGCTGGTGGAAGAGGGTGCGACGGCCGAGATTTTCAGAGCGCCCAAGCATCCCTATACAGCCGGCCTGCTGCGTTGCCTGCCGCAGCGCGGGCGCTCGAAGGATGTGGCGCCGCTGGCGACGATCCCGGGGTTTCTGCCGGCGGCGGGTGAACACAAAGCCGGTTGCGTCTTTGCCAGCCGCTGCGCATTGGCGGATGAGAAATGTAGAAGCGTCGATCCAGTGCTTACCGGTCTCGGGCCGCGTTCGGTCAAGTGCCACTACCACGAACGCAGCGGCGAAATTGCCTTGACCGCGGCACCCTTGGCCACACGGCAATCGACTGCCGCCTCGGGCGCTCCGATCCTCGAGGTCAGCAAGCTCAGCAAGACTTACGGTACGGCGCTCCATCCGGTGAAGGCGCTTCGCGATGTGACGCTCGACATCAGGTCCGGGGAGACCCTGGGGCTGGTGGGCGAATCCGGCAGCGGCAAGACGACCCTGGCGCGCAGCATATTGGGGCTGGCGCGGCCCGATGCCGGAGGGTCGATCAAGCTCGATGGCGTCCAGGTTGCAGGCGGCCTCTCAGGCCGCTCGCTGGATCAGGTGAAGTCGCTGCAGATCGTCTTTCAGAATCCCGATTCCGCATTAAACCGCTCGCACACCGTGTTCCGGATGATCGGCCGGACCATCAGCCGCCTGAGCGGCCTGAAAAGCGGTGCCCGCCTACAACGCATCGGCGATCTCGCAACCTCGGTGCGTCTTGGCGAGCGCTATCTCAACGCCAAGCCACGGCAGTTGTCAGGCGGCCTCAAACAGCGCGTCGCCATCGCCAGGGCCTTTGCGGGCGACCCGCGGATCGTTGTCTGCGATGAACCGACCTCGGCGCTGGATGTGTCGGTGCAGGCGGCGATCCTCAACCTTCTGGTGGAATTGCAAGGCTCAAAGCAAGTCAGCTATATCTTCATCTCGCATGATCTCGGCGTGGTGCGCTATCTGTCGGATCGTATCGCCGTGCTTTATCTAGGCGAGGTAATGGAAGTGGGGCCAGCGGAAGCGGTGTTTTCCGGCCCGCATCATCCGTATACGGAGGCTCTGCTCTCCGCGGTGCCGAGTATCGACGGAGGCAAACGCCAGCGGGTGAAGCTGGAGGGCGAGATTCCGAGCGCATCGCGGTTGCCATCGGGCTGTGTCTTCCACACCCGCTGCCCGCGCAAACTCGGGCGCATCTGCGAGGACCAAGTGCCGGCGTTCGCGGTCATTGGCGATCAGCATCAGGTGCGCTGTCACATTCCGCCGGAGCAGTTACCACGGACACCGGATGCGCACGAAGGCTGACGGCGAGATTACGGTTTTGGTCTTGGTTCCACCGGTCAAATGGCGCATGCTTCGCATTCTGCAGCCGATTCCAAGTCGCTTTCATGGCTGCCGACGCCAAGAACATGAGGGACGAAATGGCCAAAGGTCAGCAGCGCAGCAATCGCGAGAAGAAGAAGCCCAAGCAGGCAAAGGACAAGCCCACGTCGCCCGCCTCGGTGTTCTCGGCGCTTAATCCGAAACCGGGTGCGCCGGCCGGAAAGAAGAAATAGCTGCACAAGGAAGACGGCAGATGTGATCTGTTTTGCACAGATTCATCCGGCAGGCCGCGCTAGCCTTCCTCGTTGAATGCACGGGAATTGGTCCCGGTTTTCGGAACAGGATCGCAAGATGGTCAGTCAATCGAATGTTATGCCCGCCCTCGGCGGCGCGGTGGCTGGTGCCATTGGGCTGGCGATCGTCGGGTTTTCCTGGGGCGGATGGGTGACTGCGTCGAGCGCCAAGACGGCATCGGCCAAGATGGCGGCGACGGCGGTGGTCGATGCGCTGGCGCCGATCTGCGTCAAGCAGTTCCAGGTCAGCCCGGATTTCCTGATGAAACAGGCCGAGTTCGCCAAGCTTGGCACAGGCGACAAGACGTCCTTCGTCGAAAAGGGCGGTTGGGCAACGATGCCCGGCAGCGACAAGGCCGACACCAAGGTCGCCTCGGCCTGCTCCACGCTGATCGGCAATCTCAAGGTCTGAGTGGCGCCCTATTGGCGCAGGCGCGGGGTGTCGTGAAGCACCACGTTGAGCAGCGAGCTGTGAACTTCAATGTGGCCGTCATAGGCGATGAAGCCCAGCTTTCTGAACTTGTTCATGAAGAAGCTGACGCGTGACCGAGTCGTTCCGATCATCTCGGCCAGCGTCTCCTGGCTGATCTTGGCGATGATCGGTTGCGGCTGTCCGTCCTTGCCGAAGTTGGCCAGGAGCAGCAGCAGCCGGGCCAGCCGCTTCTCGCTGGAATTGAACAGCTGATCGACGAGATCGGCCTCGACGCGGATGGCGCGGCTGAGCAGGTGGGCGATGAAAAGCTCGGAAAACGACGGCTGATCATGGATCAGCTTGACGATGGCGGCCTTGTCGAGCCGCGCAATGTTCGAATCGGCCAGTGCCGAGACGGTGGCCATGCGGAGCGTCTGCCCGGCCAGGCAGCCTTCGCCGAAGAAGTCGTTGGCCCCCAACAAGGCGACGACGGCTTCCTTGCCCTGCTCCGAGACGACGGTGATCTTGACCTTGCCCTTCTGGATGAAGAACACCGCATCGGCGGCATCGCCCTGCACGAATACCGGCTGACTCTTGCTGTAGCTGGCGAAGCTGCGGCCGTCGCCAATCTTGGCGAGAAATGACTTGGGGTTGAAAGCCGGTTTTCGCCTGGGGGGCATGCGATGCTTTCACACTGTAGGGATTGCGGAAAGTCTGAGGGCCTGAGTGGGCGGCCAATCAAGAGCAAAAGCGAATTGTTTACAGACTGATATCTTGCAAGCACGGCAACACTGACGGAAAACGGTTTCGGCTAAGCCCGCAGGCAACCCGCCAAAAAATTATGCGCCGGTGCGGACACCGGCGCAACATCGTTCATAACCAGCCGCCACCAGTACATCCGTGGTTGGCTGGCGAGGAAATGAACTTGGACGTTACGAAGCGTTCTGGAGGCTATCGGCCGACAGTTTGCCGCTGCGCTTGTCGGTGACGATCTCGAAGGAGATCTTCTGGCCTTCGTTGAGGCCCGACATGCCGGCGCGTTCGACGGCACTGATGTGCACGAACACGTCGGTTGAGCCGGTTGTCGGCTGAATGAAGCCAAAGCCCTTCTGGGCGTTGAACCACTTTACGATACCTGTTTGCATTTTCGTTCCTTTCAAGATGCGAGTGCAAGGACACTCAAGCGCAACATGCGCAAGCGTGTCCAATCGATGTTCTGGAAGTGAGGGAGAGGACTAGTGCACTTGCATTGAAAAGCGCGGGCCAAGCCGACCGGCCGAAACTCGATGACACTGACATAGGCGCTTTCTCTGCGAAACACAAGCCTAACCTGTATCCGGGGTTCGAATAGATTGGCGGAAAGGGTTGCTTGGGCCCTGCGTCAGTCCTCGATCATGTTCAGCGCGGCCTTGCGATCCCCTGGTTTTAATTGGAGAAAAAGGCTGCGCGCCTTCTTGATGTCGCGTTCCAGCCCGCTCTCGGAGGCCAGTTTCATGGCCGCCACGGTGGGGTCATCGGCGCCGCGAATGAAGATCAAGGCCTTGGCGAGGCGCCCCATGGCAACCCGGTCGATCGCTGTTTCTTCCATGTGACTCATTTCCTTGTCTTCGGATGCCATGCTAACGGCATGATGCGAAGCCGTCACGGGCATTGTGCGCGAAGACCCGCATCCGGCAAGGCCCGGCCATGGTTCAGTGATTCTCATCGATCTCGTCGCGCAGCTCATTGATGATGCGGCGCTTCATGGCGATGAATTCCGGCTCAAGGGCGATTGCCGGATCGCGCGGGCGCGGAATGGTGATGGCGATATCGGCCTTGATGCGGCCAGGTCTTGCCGTCATGACGATCACCCGGTCGCCTAACAGAATGGCCTCATCGATGTCATGGGTGACGAAGGCGACGGTCTTGTGATTATGCTCCCACACCCGTAACAGAAGCTTCTGCATGGACTGGCGGGTCTGGCTGTCAAGCGCCCCGAAGGGCTCGTCCATCAGCAGGATGTCGGGATTGTTGGCGAGCGCCCGGGCAATCGCCACGCGCTGCATCATGCCGCCCGACAATTGCTTGGGGTAGTGATCGGCAAATCCGGTGAGGCCGATTTCGACCAGATAGCGCTGTGAAATCTCGCGGCGTTCAGCCGCCGGCAGATTCTTGCGGCGCAACCCGTACTCGACATTGTCGCGTACCGTGAGCCATGGAAACAGCGTGTAGGACTGGAACACCATGCCACGATCCGGCCCCGGCCCCTCGACCGTCCTGCCGTTCACCTCGATCGCGCCATCGGTTACTTCGTTGAGGCCGGCGGCGAGATAGAGCAGACTCGACTTGCCGCAACCCGATGGCCCGACGATGACGGTGAATTCATTGGGCCGGATGTCGAAGTTGATGGAGCGAAGGGCCTCGACGGACTTCTGCCCACTGCCATAGGTGAGGCTGACGTCCTGCACCCTCAGGCTGCCCTTGCCTGGTTTCATCATCATTGCGCCCAGGGCGTGATGGCACGGCGGAGCAAGCGGAAACTCAAATCCGAGATCAGGCCCAGAATGCCGATCAGCGCGACGGCGAGAAAAATGGTATCAACCTGAAAGCCGCGCATGGCTTTGAGCGACAGATAACCCAGCCCGCTGTTGGCGGCGACGAGTTCGGCGACCACCAGATAAGTCCAGGCCCAACCCATGGTGACACGCAGCGTGTCGATGATGCCCGGCAGAGCCGCCGGAAAGATCACATGCCACACAACTTCGCCGCGCTTTGTACCCAGCGTATAGGAAGCGTTGACGAGATCGCGCGATACGCCGCGGCTCTCGTCGGCGATCATCACCAGTTGCTGGAAGAAGGTGCCGAAAAAAATGACGGTGATGCGCTGTTCAAGCCCGATGCCGATCCACAGGATGAACAGCGGCACCAGCGAGGTGACGGGCAAATAGCGGATGAAGTTCACCAGCGGCTCGAGTGCGGCGCGCACGATGTTGTAGGTGCCCATGTAGAGGCCGAGCGGCACGGCAATCACGCCTGAGAGAACGAAGCCCAGCATGACCACCCGGATGCTGGCCCACAGATGCACCCACAGCGAGCCGTCGCTGGCGAGTTTAAAGCCTTTGGCCACCACCATATCCGGCACCGGCAAGAACATGTCAGGGACATAGCCGCCGTAGGTGGCAACCGCCCAGGCGCCAAGCACCAGGGCCCATATGATGAAGGCCGCCGTCAACCCGGCATTGCGGGGAATGTCGCCAAAGGGCGTCAGCAATCTTTGCCAGACCGAGGGGCCGGAACTCATGGGAAGGTTTCCAGAATTGTCATTTGGCGGAACACGTCGAACCTAAGTAAGGATAAGTTGATTGGCCAACGCATCTATGTCTTCGCCCCGCGTGAGCGGGGAGAAGAAGGGGACCCATAACCCAGAGGGGTATGGGGGAGAAGAGGGGCCACCGGGCATTGCTATTGAAGTGCCCGGCTGCCCCTCTCCTATTCCACCGCTTCGCGGCGGGCCCCTTTCCTCTCCCCGTTGTCACGGGAAGAGGACGGTGATGGGCTTGCGATCACTTCGGATCGACGAAGCGGAGTTCGACGAGGTTGCCGTAGTTGACGTCCATCTTCAACTTCTCGAAGCCGCCCCAGATTTCGTTGCCGAGCTTGATCAGGTCTGCTGCCTCGCCCTTCTCGGCTGAGCCGAAGAATTCGATGCTGCGCGCCTTGTCATAATAGCGCACGCCCTTGGCGGCTTCGGCGAAATCCTCGGGCTTCTCGAGATAGCCGCCAACCCCTTTGGCCATGATGGCGTTGGCTTCATCGGGATTGGTCTTGATGAATTCGACCGCCTTGTAGAGACCCTTGACGAAGGCGTCGATATCCTTGGGGTTCTTGTCGATGTAATCGCAGGTGAGAGCGACCACGTCGACGATGAGGCCTGGGGTCATGGAGGAATCGAGCAACACCTTGCCCTGCTTCTTACTGCGTACCAGCGAGAGATGCGGTTCCCAGGTGACGGCGGCGGGAATCTGGCCGGCGATGAAGGCGACGGCGGCATCGTCCGCCGTCATGTTGGTAATCTCAACATCGGCTTCCGTCATGCCTTCGCGCTTCAGCAGGATGTTGAACCAGAACTGCGATACCGAGCCCTGATTCATGCCAACCTGCTGGCCTTTCAGGTCCTTCAACGACATCACCTCATCGCGCACCAGAACGCCGTCGCCGCCGTGGCTGTCGTCGAGGGCCACAACCGCCTTGAAGCAGAAGCTCTCAGAGCGGTATTTCATGATTTCATCGATGGTCGAGGCGTTGCCGTCGAGCTTGCCCGCCGCGATGGCCGCCATATAGAGGGCCGCATCCTCGATGATCTGCAGTTCGACGTCGAGGCCGCCCTCCTTGAAGAAGCCCTTGTCGCGGGCCAGGAACATCGGGCCATAACCGACCCATGTCGTCATGCCGAGGCGCATGGTGCCGGCTTCGGCGATCGCCGCCGTTGCGAAGAGTGAGGCGGCGATGGCCGCGCTGGCGAAAGTATTGCGGATGATGGTGTGCATGGTCTCCAGCCCTTTGTGATGGTGTCCGTCCCGTGTCTCGCGGGCGTGCCGCAGAACAGCACTGTTGCGGTTCAATAAAAAGCACTTTTTTGCGTTTCCGCCGCAACCGCCGCCAAATCCGCCGGTGCGGCTCAATCCCGGGTGGTCTTGCCCATGCTTGCGGCAAGAACCGCGCTTGCATGGATGAAGATGCGCGGGCTAGCGTCTCCGACATTGTCTCATGATTTCCGGAGGACTCGATGACCCGCGACCCGCGATATGACGTGTTGTTCGATCCCGTGCGGATCGGCCCGGTGGTCACCAAGAACCGCTTCTACCAGGTGCCGCATTGCAATGGCATGGGCTACCGCGATGCCACCGCACTGGCCACCATGCGGGCGATCAAGGCCGAGGGCGGCTGGGGCGTGGTGTGCACCGAGCAGGTCGAAATCCATCCGACTGGCGACATCGCTCCCTTCATCGAACTCCGGATATGGGACGATCAGGATATGCCGATGCTGGCGCGCATCGCCGAGGCGATCAAGTCGATGGGGGCTCTCGCCGGATTGCAACTGGCGCACAATTCGATGAATGCCTCCAATCTCTATTCGCGCGAAATCCCCATCGGGCCAGCCGACCTGCCGGTCTACAGCTATACCAACGATCCGGTGCAGGTCCGCGCCATGGACAAAGCCGATATCAAGGAATTCCGCAAATGGCACCGCGATGCCGCGATCCGCGCCAGGCGGGCGGGATTCAACATCGTCTATGTCTATGCCGGAAAGCTGTTCGGCCTGCCGATGTATTTCATGTCGCGGCGCTTTAATCAGCGCACGGATGAATATGGCGGCAGCCTCGAAAACCGCTGCCGGCTGCTGAAGGAGCTGATCGAGGAGACCAAGGACGCCATCGGCGATACCTGTGCCGTACCGTGCCGTATCTCGGTCGACGAACTCGTCGGCGAGGACGGACTGCATGCGGCGGAAGCCCGCGACATGATCGGCCATCTGGCGGAACTCCCGGACCTGTGGGATCTGGCGCTGTCGGGCTGGGACAACGACAGCCAGACCTCGCGCTTTGCGGAGGAAGGCTATCAGCTGCCCTTTGTCAAAGGCATCAAGCAGCTGACCAGCAAGCCGGTGGTCGGCGTTGGCCGTTTCACGTCGCCCGATACGATGGTCAAGCTCATTCGTGATGGCGTGTTGGACTTGATCGGTGCGGCTCGACCGTCAATCGCCGATCCCTATCTGCCGAAGAAGATCGAGGAGGGCAGGCTCGAGGATATCCGCGAATGCATCGGCTGCAACATGTGCGTGGCTGGCGATTTCACCATGTCGCCGGCCCGCTGCACGCAGAATCCGGCATTCGGCGACGAGTGGCGGCGCGGCTGGCATCCGGAGTTCATCCGGCCACGAAAATCCGCGGCGAAAGTTCTCGTCGTCGGCGCGGGCCCAACGGGGCTCGAAGCCGCAATGATGCTGGGGCGGCGTGGCTATGAGGTGGCGCTGGCCGAGAAGACCTCGCAACCCGGAGGGCGTGTAAGTCTTGAACGCAAGCTGCCGGGACTTTCGGCGTGGGGCAGGGTGGTTGATTATCGCATGGGGCAGATCGCAAAAGTAAGTAACGTCGAACTCTACCGCGACAGCGCCTTGACGGCGGCTGACATCCTGAGTTTCGGTTTTGAACATGTGGCGATTGCCACCGGGTCGGCGTGGCGCCGCGATGGTGTCGGCCGCAGGTTGTTGAAAGCCGCCTCGATTGATGCAGATGCAGACGTGTTGACGCCGGACGATCTGATGGCGGGCCACAGGCCGAAGCACCGGAACGTCGTGATTTATGACGATGATCATTACTACATAGGCGGCGTGCTGGCGGAGCTTCTGGTCAAGGAGGATTTCGCCGTCACCATCGTTACGCCTGTCTCCGAAGTCTCGACCTGGATGCGGATGACCATGGAACAGCACTTCGTGCAGGGGCGGCTGATGAATCTCGGCGTGTGCATCGTTCCGTTCCATGAATATGCGGGGGCCATGGGCAGTACGGTCTGTTACACCTGCATCTACACGGGAAAGACAACGGTCATCGACTCCTGCTCGACGGTCATGGTCACGGCGAGGCTTCCGCACAATGATCTGGCGAAGGAACTCCACAGGCGGCGCGCCGCATGGGCGGATGCGGGGATCAAGTCAGTGACGCTGCTTGGTGACGCGCTGGCGCCCGGCACGATTGCCGCCGCCGTGTGGGGTGGACGCCGCTATGCCGAAGACTTCGACGAGGAGCAGGGCCCGATCGCCACACCCTTCAAGCGCGAAGTCACCGGACTGGCATCAGCGCCATTCTACTGGGATGCGTAAGCGATCAAGCTGAGGCCTCCTTGAGGATTGCCTTGAGTTTGCGCATGCCGGTGCGCGTGGTCTTTTCGTCCGATGCGGCAAAGCCCATCACCAGTCCGCGCTCGCCTCCGGCATGCTGATACTGGATCGACAGGGGCGACACATTGATGCCTTGCAAGCGAGCCCTGGCCGCGACGATGCGGTCGTCATGAGCGGAGTGAAAAACCCCGACGAGCTGAATGCCTGACTCGGTCGCGCGCAGCTGCAGCCATTCGCCCAAGTGCTCCTCGCATGCGGCGATGAAATATTGCCGCCGTGCGCCGTAAAGCCTGCGCATGCGGCGGAGGTGGAGGGTCAAGTGACCCTCGTTCATGAAGTCGGCTAGGGCTGCCTGGGTGACCAATGGCGCGAAATGCCCGGTGGCACTCAAGGCCGAATTGATACCCTCGCCGATGGCCGGCGGCACCACCATGAAGCCCAGGCGCATCGCCGGGAACAGGATCTTGGCAAAGGTGCCGGCGTAGACAACGCGGTTTGAAGTATCGAGACCCTGCAGGGCAGGAATTGGATGGCCCTGGAAACGGTATTCGCTGTCATAGTCATCCTCGATGATCCAGGCGTTCCAGCTTTCGGCCATGCGGATGAGGTTGAGGCGTTGCTCCATCGGCATCGTGGTTCCCAAAGGGTGATGACAACTCGGCGTCACGAAGATGACCCGCGGCACAATATCAGGCGAATCGAGTTGCCAGCCGCCGTCACCCACTCTGAGAGGCGCAAGCTTGGCACCTGCTGCGAGGAAGGCAGCCGCCGCGCCATAATAGCCGGGCTCTTCCATCCACACAGTGTCACCCGGATCGAGCAACATGCGGGCGAGGAGATCGAATGCCGATTGCGCGCCATTGGTGATGACGATCTGATCGGCTGTGCAGTTCACGCCGCGCGAAACGGTGAGGTAGCGGGCGATTGCCTCGCGGAGCGGCGGATAGCCCGGCACATGATAGACACCGAACAGGCCGTTTCGCGCCAGCTTGGCGCGGCGCGCCAGAAGCTTCGACCAGGTGTTGAAGGGGAAGTTGTCAGGGTCCGGCATGCCAGGGTGGAATACCAGGTGCCCCGGCTCGCCATGATGGTAGCGCTGCGACTTCAGTAACTTGCCACGCTCCGAAAGATAACTCCGCGCGATGGCGGTGGACTTTCTGGCGGCATTGTTGCGCGCCGGCAAGTTCACCACAACCGGTGGCGCCCCTTTGCGTATTTCAAGAAAGCCTTCGAGCGCCAGCTGATCATAAGCCGATATCACACTGTTGCGGCCGATGCCGAGACCTTTGGCGAGAAGCCGGGTTGAAGGCAACGGGCTGCCACTGGCCAGGGCGCGTTTTTCAATGAGGCCACGCAGTTGACGGTAAAGCTGGCGATGCAGGTTGGATGGCAAGGAGGAGTCCAGCAGGATCGCTTCGATATCGAAACCGGCCGCCATGGTGGTTCCTGTTTATTGTCATGAACTGGTTCTGACTCAGAGACCACTTTGGCAGTAGCTTTTGCGCCAGGCAACGACAAAGTCGGGGACGTCCGCCGGCATCAACCTGCGCCGTCCCAAGTTCCGCGGCGATCCAGAGGAGTTGGCCAAACATGTATATTGTTGGCGAAGAAGAGATCGAAGCCTTAGCGAAGGTCATCCGCAGCAAGGCTTTGTTCCGCTATGGGGTGGGCAAGGAGTGCGACCGTTTCGAGGAGCGCTATGCCGCCTATCTCGGCGTCAAGCATTTTGCCCTCGGCGCCAGCGGCAGCAATGCGCTGGCCGCCGCCTTGATGGCGGCCGGCATCGGCCCCGGCGATGAAGTGCTGATCCCGTCGCACACCTATATGGCGACAGCAACGGCCGTGCTGGCGGCAGGTGCGATACCGGTCATCGTCGATGTCGACGACAGCATCACCATCGATCCCGTCGCCATTGAGAATGCCATCGGCCCCTGCACGCGCGCCGTGATCCCGGTTCATATGTGGGGGGCGGCCTGCAACATGGAGGCGATCATGAAGATTGCCGCCATGCGCAACCTGATCGTCATCGAGGATTCCTGCCAGGGCGTGGGTGGCGGTTATCACGGCGCCAAGTTCGGTTCCATTGGCCACCTCGGCTGCTTCAGTTTTAATTTCTACAAGAACATGACTTGCGGCGAAGGCGGCGGGGTCGCCGTCAACGACGAGCGTCTGGCCAAGCGGGTGCGCGGGGCGATCGATCCCTGCCATTTCTATTGGAATGGCCGCGACGACGGCGAGAAGCCGTTCGCGGGAAATGGCGCCAGGGCCTCCGAGCTGATGGGCGCCATGCTCAACGTGCAGCTTGACCGGCTCGATGGCATGATCGGCGCGATGCGGGCGGAGAAGCGCCAGATTCTCGCCGGCACGGCATCGCTCGGCAATCTCGGACTCAAGCCCACGCCGATGAACAGCGCCGACGATGATTGCGCCACGCATGTGATGTATTCGCTGCCCTCGGCCGAGGCCGCGTCGCGCTTCACCACGGTGTTCCCGAGCGTGATCGCCGGCAAGACCGGCCGCCATACTTATACCGAATGGGATCAGGTGCTGATCGGTGCGGGTGCCGCACACCCGGCCATGAACCCCTATCTGATGGCAGCCAATGCGCCGTGCCGGAAAACATACGCAATGGACATGTGTGCGAAGTCGCTCGAAATTCTCAACCGAACGGTGATGGTGCCGACCAACCCAGAGCATAGCCAAGCCCAGATCGCCGGCATCATCCACAATATCGGCATCGCGGCGCGGGTCACATTGGGCGACATGGCGTTGAACGAGGCGGAGTTGCGCAATGTGCCGGCCATCGACGTGCAGAAATTCGACGCGATCAGCCGCGACCGCGCGTCCGCGGCCTGAAGGATCCAGTGCTGGGACGAAACAGGGAGACGCGATGAACAACCGGTCTGCCCGGCGCTGGACAGAGGAACAACAGGAGGAAGCACAATGCGAAATCTTTTGAAGATGACCGCCGTGGCTCTCGGGCTCATCGGCTGTCTGGCCATTGCCGCTCATGCGGATGGACTGAAGGAGGCCAAGGATGTCAAGATTGCCGTCGTCGTGCACGGCGCGGCATCGGACGCCTATTGGTCGGTGGTGAAGCGCGGTGTCGACGACGCCGCCAAGATGACCGGCGCCAATGTGCAGTATATCGCGCCGCAGGTTTTCGACAGCGTCGAGCAGTCGCGCCTCATCGAGGCGGCGGTGGCCACCAAGCCCGACGGCATCGTCGTGTCGATCCCCGATATCGATGCCCTCAAAGGCGCCATTCAAAGCGCTCTTGCGGCCGGCATTCCGGTCATCAATATCGACTCCGGCGAGAAGCAGGGCGAGAGCATTGGCGTGCCGCTCTATGTCGGCACGACATCGGAATACCAGGCCGGAATCCGGGCCGGCGAGCGCCTTGCCAGGGACGGCATCCTGAAAGTCGCCTGCATCAATCATGAGGTTGGCAACATCAGTCTCGACGAGCGTTGCCAGGGCATCAATGACGGTCTTGCCAAGTCGGGCGGTGCGGCGGACGTGGTCGCCGTTTCGCAGGAGCCGGCTGACGTGACGCGCCGCGTCCAGGCCTATCTTTCGGCGCACAGCGACATCCAGGCGGTGTTCGCCACCGGTACGGCATCCGCCAATCCGCTGATCAAGCATTTCAAGGATAACGAGCTGTTCGGCAAGTTGAAGCTCTATACTTATGATCTGGGTCCGGAGATTCTCGAATCGGTTGCGGCGGGCGAAATGGGATTCGGCATCGACGGACAGCAATATCTGATGGGTTACCTGCCGGTGATCGCGCTGGTCGAGAACGCCACGCATGGCTTCTGGATCCAGAACAATATCTATACCGGGCCACTGTTCATCGACACACCGGAAAAGGCCAAGGGCGTTCTGGCCCTGTCGAAGCTGGGCATTCGCTAGAGCAATTCAGATCGGTTAGAACAGAGAGCGCAGCAATGCGCTCTCCTCGCATTTTCCGCTGCTCGTGACTGGAGACGAACCAATGACCGGGAATGGCCAGGTGTCGCCGGTGAAGACCATCACGCCCAAGTCGCAACGCGGAGGCGACGAGCGGCTGGCGCGTACCGGCTGGCTTACGCGGTTGTTGCGCCGTCCGGAATCAGGCGTGGCCTGCGGTTTGATCGCCACGTTCATCATCTTCGCGCTGCTGCCGGGCGCGCAAGCGCTCTATTCGCTGCAAGGCTCGATGACCTTCCTCACGCTGGCCGCCGAGCTCGGAATCCTCGCCGCGGCGGTGTCGCTCTTGATCATCGCCGGAGAGTTCGATCTGTCGATCGGCTCGATGATCGGTTTTGCCGGCGTGCTGATCGGCCTTACCGTCAAGTATCTCGGCTTTCCGCTATGGGGCGGCATCGGCACGGCCTTCGCCGTGGCCTTGGTGGTCGGCTATCTCAACGGTCTTATCGTGGTCAAAACCAAATTGCCGTCGTTCATCGTCACGCTGGCTTCGCTGTTTATTTTGCGCGGGCTTTCGATCGGCATCACCCGGGCGGTGACCGGGCGCACCCAGATCCCCTATATTCTCGACGATGTTCCCGACCCATGGGTGGCCTCGATCTTCAATGGCCATGTGCTCACCGGACTGTTTCACTGGATGGGCGAACTTGGCTGGATAGCCACCAAGAGCGACGGCACGCCTTTCGTGCCCGGTATCCCGATGTCGATCGTCTGGTGGCTGGCGATCACCGCGATCGCCGGCTGGATTCTGACCGAGACGCGTTTCGGCAACTGGATCTATGCCTCGGGTGGCGATGCTGTCGTGGCGCGCAACGTTGGCGTTCCGGTGTCGCGCGTCAAGATCATCCTGTTCGTTGCGAGCGCCTGTGCCGCCACCTTGCTGGCCACCATTCAGGTCATGGAAGCGGGCTCGGCGGACACGGTGCGCGGCTCTCTGAAGGAGTTCGAGGCGATCATTGCGGTGGTGGTGGGCGGCGTGCTGCTTACTGGCGGCTATGGCACGATCTATGGCGCGGCATTGGGTGCGCTCATCTTCGGCCTGGTGCAGATGGGCATCTTTTACACCGGCATCGACACCGACTGGTTCAAGGTCTTTCTTGGCATCGTCATTCTCGCCGCCGTGCTGGTCAACAACTACACACGCGCCAAGGCGCTGGGCGGGAGGACCTCGTCATGAGCATTGTTCCGGCCATCGAACTTCGTGGGGTGAGCAAGCGCTTCGGCTCGGTCATCGCGCTCAACAACGTCGACATCAAGGTCAATCCCGGCGAGGTGCATTGCCTGCTGGGCGACAACGGGGCCGGCAAGTCGACGCTCATCAAGATCCTGTCGGGGGTTTATCAACCAAGCGAGGGCAAGATACTCGTTGCCGGCAACGAAGTGCACTTCCGCAGCCCGCGCGATGCCGGCAACTATGGCGTCGCCACGGTTTTCCAGGATCTCGGGCTCATTCCGCTGATGAGCATCGCGCGCAACTTCTTTCTGGGGCGCGAACCGGTCAAAGGCGTGTTTCCGTTCCGCCGCTTCGACAAGGAACTGGCCAACAGCATCGCCAGGCAGGCGATGGCCGATGTCGGCATCCAGGTTCGCGATCCGACCCAGGCGGTCGGCACGCTGTCGGGCGGCGAACGGCAATCGGTGGCGATTGCGCGGGCCATTCATTTCGGCGCGAAAGTTCTGATCCTCGACGAACCGACCTCGGCGCTCGGCGTTCATCAGGCGGCGATGGTGCTGAAGTTCGTCATCGAAGCCAGGCTGCGCGGCCTTGCCGTTATCTTCATCACCCATAATATCCGCCACGCCTATCCGGTGGGCGATTGTTTCACACTGCTCAATCGCGGGGCGAGCCAGGGCACGTTCAGGAAATCCGAAATCAGCCGGGACGAGGTGCTGTCGATCATGTCGGGTGGCGAAGACATGACGGCGGTCGAAAATGACATCGAGCGCCTGCTTGCAACCATCAAGCCGGAGGCCGGAGCGCGGCAATGACGCTCCCGCAAGAAAAATTCACCGTCATCCATGCCGACGATCTCGGCATGAGCCATGGTGCCAATGCCGCCTTCATCGAATTGACGAAGCTTGGCGTCGTGAGATCCGGTTCGGTGATGGTGCCGTGCCCGTGGTTTCGCGAAATCGTGGCGTTGGCGAAAGCCGATCCGGCGCTCGACATCGGGGTACACCTGACACTGACCAGCGAGATGGCTCATTACAAGTGGCGGCCGCTGACCGCCCCTCCGGCTTCAGCCGGCTTGACCGACGCGCAAGGTTACTTTCATGGCGATGTGGCAACACTGCGGGCCAGGGCCCACCCGCAAGCGGTCGAGGCCGAGCTTCGGGCGCAGATCGACACGGCGCTGGCCTCCGGTATCGATATCACGCATTTCGATGACCACGCGGGCGCGGTGTTGGCGCCGGAGTTCTGCGATATCTATATCCGCCTCGGCCTCGACTATGCGTTGCCGATCCTGATGACGCCCAGTCTCGCGACCTATGGCGGCATCCACAATCTCGAAGGTGTCAAGGATGAGGCCTATCGCCGCCACGCCGCCGATGCGAAGTCCAAGGGTGTCAGAATGTTCGACCGCATCATCGAGACGCCGTGGCGGCCGGAGCAGCCGCCGGAGACCGTCTATCGCGAATTGATTTCAAGCATCTCTCCCGGCCTGACATTCATGGCACTGCATTTCACGAAGCCCGGCGAGATCGAAGCCATCGACCTGCAGTCGGCGCACATTCGTATTGCCGAGTATCAATTGTTCCGCTCGCCCGAATTCAGGAGTTGGCTGAGCGAACAGGGCTTGCAGGTGATTGGTATGCGACAGTTGCCTAACGTCCGATGACAAGCCGCCTGGCCAGGGCCTCGGGTAGACCCGCGGCACGTATGCGGGCGGCGGCGGCCGCAACATCATAAGCTGCGCGCTTGAATGTAAGTTCTCGGGTTTCGGTATCGTATATTGCAAATCCTGCCGCGGAATTGCCATCGCGTGGTTGCCCCACAGCGCCGACGACGCCAAGCCAGCGGCGCTGCGGCGCCAGTGGCACAGCGGCATCGGTTGACGGATGACGACGAATGACCGTGCCTCCTGCCGTCGAACAATAGAGCTGCGGCACATGCACATGGCCGCACAAAGTGAGTTGGGCCGCGGTCGCGGCAAACGAAACTTCGGCACTTTTCGGATCGGTCACATAGTTCCAGTGCGCCGGACGTGATGCGTCGGCATGAACGAAGAGAAGGTCATCCAGCCGGTGGGCGAACGGTAGCTGAGCAAGAAACGCCTTGGAGCTTTCAGTGAGACGAGGCCTCGTCCACATAATGGCGGCCAGGGCGACGGAATTCATGTTTGGCGCCAGGTTGGCGATGGCCTCATCATGATTTCCCATCAGCACGACAGCGCCTCCAGCCTCCAACTGCATGATCCGTTGCACGACGGCTTCCGGGTCCGGCCCATATCCAACGAGATCGCCGAGCACGATCAGCCGTTCAACCTTCAGCGCCGCACAACGTGCCAACACCGCCTCGAGCGCCAACTGATTGGCATGAATGTCGCTAATGATCCCAAGCCGCATTCTCTCCGTCCAATCCGCAACCTTCCTTCATCATCTACGCAGGAAACGCCTTGCTATAGATCGGATATCGCAAGAGCAAAACCGGGGGGCACCATTCGGTTAGCCATGTCCTTGGCAATCTGCGCCGCGAGCGTCTTGGCCTGGCTGGCATCCTCATTCGGACGCTTGTCCTTGAGACCGATCGAAGTCAGGCCGCCGGCAAGCGCCCGCTCGCCAGCTGGTTTTTTGGCTTGCAGCTTGTTAAGAGTGACTCTCTCATCTTGAAAGCCACACAATGGATCATTCCGCCCTGTTTATTGCGCAGCTCACCGATTTGTTCCGCATCGGCCTTCTTGCCGGCCTGATCTATACGGCTGAGCGTACAAGGGCGCAGACAGGCATCATCGTTCCACTGCTCATCGGCATCGCCTTTATCGCAATCATTATCGCCACCACCATGCCGGTGGCCGGTGTCCCGGCGTTGCGGGCCATTGTCTCGGGCGTGATTGCCAATAGCATTGTTACCGCAGTGCTGTGGCTGATCTGGTCGGCGGTCAAACGGCGCGGCTGAGACCAAACGAAAACGGGCCGGAGAGACTCCGGCCCGCTGTTCGGGAGACGATGGCCGGACTTAGCGCCGGAGATCGTCGGCGAAGATGTCCTTCTTGTGCGTACCGCCCGGCACGAAGATCGTGCCGATCACCACTGTCATTACCGCGACGACAATCGCATACCACAAGCCCGCGTAGATATTGCCGGACTGAGCGGAGATGGCGAATGCGGTTGCCGGCATCAGACCGCCGAACCAGCCGTTGCCGATGTGGTAAGGCAGCGACAGGCCGGAGTAGCGGATGCGCGTCGGATAGAGTTCGACCAGCATCGCCGCGATCGGTCCATAGACCATCGTCACGAGGATGATGAGGTAGGTGAGGATGGCGATGATCGCCAGCTTCTGGCCGGTGAAGATGTCGAAGAAGTTCGACGACTTGGCGATCGTCGTGTTGTCGGCTGCCACAAGCGGGTAGCCGGCAGCCTTCAGCGCTTCGTTGAGACCCTTCTCGAAGGCGGCCTTGGCGCCCTTTTCGGCATCGAGCGCCTGCTGGGCGGCGGCAGTCGCAGCCTGGTCGGTACCGGCCTTGGCCTTGTCGAGCGCTTCTGCCGCGGCCTTGATGGCAACAGCGTTGGAGGCCGCGTCATATGACTTGACCACGGTGTCGCCGATCTTGATCTCCGCAACCGATCCGGCCGGCGCATCGACGGTTTCATAGTTCACCGAGGTGCGGGCAAGCTGGGCCTTGGCCACGTCGCAGGACTTGGTGAACTTGAGCGTGCCGGTCGGGTTGAACTGGAACGAGCAGTCATTTGGGTCTGCCGTTACAGTCACCTTGGTCTGATGGGCTGCATAAAGCGCCGGGTTTGCAACCTGGGTCAGCATCTTGAACACCGGCAGGTAGGTGATCGCCGCGATGAGGCAGCCCGCCAGGATGATCGGCTTGCGGCCGATGCGGTCCGACAGCGATCCAAAGAACAGGAAGCCCGCCGTGCCGATGATGAGCGACCAGGCAACCATGACGTTCGCCGTGAAGCTGTCGAGCTTGATCACATTCTGCAGGAAGAACAGGGCGTAGAATTGTCCGGAGTACCAGACCACGGCCTGTCCGGCGGTGAGACCGAGAAGTGCAATGATCGCGATCTTGCCATTGCGCCAGTTACCGAAGGCCTCGCGCAGCGGTGCCTTTGAGGCGGAACCCTCGTCCTTCATCTTCTTGAAGGCGGGCGATTCACTCATCTGCAGGCGGATGTAGAGCGAGATCGCCAAGAGGAAGATAGATCCGAGGAAGGGACTGCGCCAGCCCCAGGAATTGAAGGCCTTGAGCATTGAAGGCTTGCCATCGGCGCCCATGACGGCAGCGCCTGCTGCATCAAGCACCGGAATATCCGGATAGCTGCCGTTGACATAACCCTGAACCATGAGAATGACGATCAGCGACAGAAGCAGGCCAAGCGTCGCCGTCGTCTGGATGAACGCCGTGTAGTAGCCGCGCTGGTTGGACGGCGCATGCTCGGCGACGTAAATCGCCGCACCGCCATATTCACCGCCGAGAGCGAGGCCCTGCAG
>JANPCS010000584.1:0-3356 GCA_031431065.1 Hyphomicrobiales bacterium
CACGCGCCACCAGACGCGCATCGGTGGGCTTGCCCCTGTAAGCAAATGAGGAATTTCGTGCGATCACGAAGACGCCGGGCAGACGCGAGATATCTGTCAGCAGATCTTCTGCAATACCGTCAGCGAAGAACGCCTGTTGCGGATCGTCGCTGAGATTTTCAAAAGGCAAGACTGCAATCGACGGACGCTGGATTGGCTCTTGTGACGTGCGGTTGAGCAACAGCAAACCTGCACCAAGGGCCACCGCAACCGCGATGGCGACTACAAAAGCGATCCACGACTTCCCGACGGGATTTGCATCCTGCGTGGCAGGCTCGAAGACATATCCACGCTTGGGCACTGTCTTGATGATTGCATGCTTGTCGTCCCCAAGTGCCTTGCGGATTTCGGTGACACACTGCACCAGACTGTCATCGGTCACCGCGATGTTGGGCCACACGGCGGACATGATTTCGTCCTTGGCGACAAGAACACCCGGTTTTGCAGCCAGCAGCCGCAGAATCGCCAGCGACTGCGGACGGAGCGCGACCGCGGCATTCCTGCCATCAGACACCGTTCCCCGCGTCAGATCGGCCGCACGGCCATTGACACGGATGATGGTGGAGCCAACCGCCGTCATCTTCAAACTCCAAGCCTTAGCCACGCAAGACTACGTCACCGGAACCGCGCCAGCAAGCGGCCTGATCCCGCGGGTTTCGCGGGATTTTCGGGTTTTCTTCGCGGCAATTCGGCTCATGTTCGGGACTTTTCGGACGCGTGCCTGCCAGCATGGTCCGCACCGGTACGGAGGCAAACCACCGGCACAAAGGCACTTCAGGAGGAAACAATGAAATACTTTTCGGCACTTGCGATCGCCACATGTATGCTGACCGGCGGCGCCCAGGCTGAGCAGACCCGAGCATTGCACGGCCTGTTTTGCAATACAGAAGCCCAGGCGCGGGACGTTTTGAAGCACTATGGTTCAAACATGTCGCTTCATGCTGCTGTCGCCAACATCAACCAAGGAGCGGTCAACTGTGTGGTGGCAGACAGAATCCAATATGTCGTCTCACAGCCTCTCATCATCGATACGATTACCCAGAATGGCTTCACATTCACCATGTACGAGGCAAGACTTGTCGGCATTCTGATTGGCGGAAATACCCGTCCGATCGCACCCCCAATGCGCACGTACTTCGTGTTGGACAAGCGGCTCGGCGGAGTGGCGACGCTCCGCGGCACGTGAAACCGCCCGCACATGGTGGAAACACCGGGATTATTGCTGGCCACTTGTAGCCAGTCTGAATTGTCTAGATCTGCGGATTTGTTCCCCTAACCAGCTCACAGGTGGTCCATGAAGGTGCGCAGTACTCTATTCGTGCTGCTGGCGTTGTCTCAGCCCGTACAATCTCACGAGTCATGGATTTCGCAGAACAAGTATCGAGACCCGCTAACAGGCCAATGGTGCTGCAACAAGCAAGATTGTCATGCTCTCTCTTCCGAAGAAGTTAGCCAGTACGTAGACAGTTTTGAGATCGCAATTCCGTATTTTGGGGAGAAGAAGAAATTCATAATTCCCTTCAGCCGGGTCTTGCCGAGTCAGGATGGGGAATACTGGGCTTGCCTATCGTCTGAGTCATTTTCGAAGGGCCGGGGTGTGAGATTAGGGGTCCGTTGTTTCTTCGCGCCTTTGGGAATGTAAATGGGAATTAACCCTGCACGCTGGGCTATAAGCCTGTGCAGGGCCTGCTGCAGAGCCGTGACCCTAGGCGGCTGCCGCCGCGCGTCGCCAACGGGCCGACACTCCTGGCGGGGATCGCCCGTTGCTGCCATTGCGGTGCAGCGATGAAGGACTTTTCGATCAGCACCGGGCCATCGGTGTCGATGACAATACGCGAGCGGCCCTCCTCCACCTCGCCATAGCGGAACTCGTTAATGAGCCCTTGAGTCTTGCGGCCAGCATCGGGTGGCAGATCAAACCGCACCGCCGGCAGATCGATCATCACCCGATACGGATCGGGGAGCACGTAGACCGTGAAGCCAATGGCTTGCGTCAAGTCGGCGACGAAGCGCGTCCTCGTGGTGTCGCCGCCGATGCGGGCGCCGGTGGCCACGGTTTCGGCGGCGCCAGCGGTTTCAAGGCGGAAGCCGCCCAAGAGGAAGAGCAATACCAGGACAGCGCCGCGCAACATCCGAACGGCAACCGGACGCGGCATGTTCATGGTTGGGTCGATGCTCGACAGGCTCGGCAATCCTCTGGCTTGATGCGGGGCCAAGCTAGGGATTGAGGGTTAACCATTGGTTGCCGTGCATCGAAGTCCAGGTGTGCAACCGCTCGAGCTGGGGCGATTTTGACGATGGCCGCTGGCATGACCAGCCGCCATTGGAGGTGCAATTCCCGTTACCATGTGCTATGAGAACATGATGAAAACCGACGATCGACTTTCCGCAGCCGAGACCCTCGCCGCCAAGGAACGGCGGCTTGAGATGCAGCACCTGCAGGCCATCGAGAGCAATCCCCTTGATGCTCGGGACGTCCAAATGTTCGAGATGTTCGAGCGCGAGCGCTGGAGCCACGAACAGTGCCTTGCCTATATCCGCGAGCAGGCGCTGAAAGATACTGCCGCTCAAGCTGCGGAATGAACGATGATCCCTATGTCTATCCGGGAACGCAAGTTCTCCGGAACAAGCTCGGCATACAGGATGCCGAGGCTCTCGACCGCGCTGAACGCCGGTTTGCGGCGCAACGGGCGCGTATGGGAGTTCCCACCGGCGATTTTGACCTGAAGCATCTTCAGGCGATTCACAAGCACCTGTTTCAGGATGTCTTTGAATGGGCGGGGCAAGTTCGCACCGTCGAAATCTCCAAGGGCTCCAGCCAGTTTCAATTCCGCCAGTACATTGAAACCGGAATGGCCGATGTGCACCGCCGCATTGCCGGGACCAACTATTTCAAAGGGTTCAGCCGGGAGGATTTCGCGGTCAAGGCCGGCACCATTGTCGGCGATGTCAACTACGTCCACCCTTTCCGCGAGGGAAATGGCCGTTGCCAACTGCTCTATCTGCGCCAGTTGGCAAGCCGCGCTGGTCTTGAGCTTGATCTCTCCAAGATTGATCCGAAGGCATGGCTTGAAGCGTCACGGCGCGCGCACCAAGCCGATTATGACCCCATGTGTCATGCCATCGGCCAAGCCTTGCGTGGTGGCGGCCGGGCGCGCGGAGGCCGGGACAAGGATCCCGGCCGGAGACGCGGATAGTTCCACAGAGTCCACCCCGACTTGCAAAGCTTGCATTTCCGGCTTTGGCCACATAAAAGGCAACCGTCACCCGACCGTCATCGACGCGAATCTGCGATACATGAATGACCGGGCGTCAGA
>JANPCS010000585.1:0-3077 GCA_031431065.1 Hyphomicrobiales bacterium
CGGAACTGTCGCAAGTTGTGGCCTTTCTCGTAAACAAGTCGATGCTGACGCCATCAATCATCGTGCGCGCCGCTTGCCTTGGCGAGTTGCGGGTTGTCGAACAGGCGCTGGCGCACTTGGCCGATATTCCGCGCAAGCGGGCGCGCGAACTGATGCGCGGCAAGGGCCTGACCGGCTTCAAGGGCCTGCATGGCAAATCCGGCCTGCCTTCATCGTGTTACTGGATCCTGCAGGCGGCCTGCGATGTCGCCACCGACGAGCAGGAAGAGGGCATCAAGCTCGGCGCGGACGATTTCGGCCGGCGCCTGATCGAGGCGCTGATGACGCGCTACGAGGCGCTGCCGCTGAAGGAGCGCACGAGGCATCTCGAGTATGTCGGGCGCTTCGCCGCCGACCGGGCCCGCGTCATCGCCAAGCGCCTGAAGGCCGACCTGCTGCGCGCCGCGTAAGTCAACTTTGCCGATAAGCAAACGCCCCGGGATGACCAATCCCGGAGCGTTGATATTGCAGGCTGCGAATGAATCGCGATGCGGCGGTCAGAGGCCCAAGGCCGCGTCAACTCCATGTCTGCGGCGGTAACGCATAATGGGAGCCGTTTCCTGGAGCTCCGGCGGGCGGTTGAAGTCGGCCAGGCGGCGATTGCTATTCGCCGGGATGGCGATGAGGTTGGGCGTGGGTTTCGCTGCCTGGCTATCCGGGAAGACGGTGGTGTTGAGAATGTCGATGGGAACGCCCAAGTGGTCGCGCAGAACGCCCTTGAAGATCGAGCGCAGATCGACGGCCGGCACCAGGGCGCTGTCCTCGTAGAGCTGCGCCTGGGCAATGCCCGGCCAATCGCCGACGATGCCGCCTTTCAAGGCGCCACCCGCCAATATGCCCGCGGTAGCAACACCATGGTCGGTGCCGCTGTCGCCATTGGTGCGCACCGTGCGGCCGA
This sequence comes from Hyphomicrobiales bacterium, assembly GCA_031431065.1. Lineage (GTDB taxonomy): Bacteria > Pseudomonadota > Alphaproteobacteria > Rhizobiales > Aestuariivirgaceae > Aestuariivirga. Next base: position 938 of record JANPCS010000585.1, read on the forward strand.
ATTCGGTGACGCAAATCGCCACCGTCTTCGACCAGGCGGGGCCCATTTCGACTTTAAGATCGTTCAGCGCCAGATCGAGTTCCATCAGGCGGTCATTGAACTGGCCGGTGGCGCCACCCTGATCGGCATGGGTGTCATAGCCATCGACCGACAGGACGGCAATGCGCGGGCCGGTCGGGGCGCGCATCAACCGGGCGGCACCGATGAAACCCTTGCGCAACGAGCTGATGTCGTCATCCGAGCCGGCGCCGGAGTTCAACGCCAGTGCATCGGCAGCCAGGCCGCGGCTGAGGGAGTCCCATAACTCCAAGTCGAGTTTCCTGTAGGCGCTCTCGAGATTGGCGATGGTAATCGGATTGGATTTCTCGAACCAGGTCGGCGACCAGCCAAGTACCGGTTCGGATCCTCTCAGGATAACCGGGGCGTCGCCGATCTCGACGCCCCTGTGGGTGCGTATCGGATCACCCTTGGGGAGTGCTCCCAACATGCGGTTGAGCCAGCCGGTGGCGTTCGAGATGTTGACCGGCAAGCCGTTCTCGAGATTGTCCTGGCACTCGAAATGCGAGCGATTGCGCAGGGGGATGCCGGCGGCGGGAACGATTGTGGCATCGCCCGCGGTGAACATGCGGTGCAGCCGCGGCATGCCGGGGTGCAGGGCGAAGTCGGAGCCCAGCGAGAGCGTAGAGGAGAACGGCAGCGCCAGTTCGCGGCGCATGTCCACGTAGTGCGAATCGAGCTTGGGTATCACCATGCCGATACCATCCATGCCGCCGCGCAGAATGACGACGAACAGGCGGGCCTGCGGATCAGTTTCGGCAAGAGCGAAGTTCGGCAGAAAAGCCGAAGTGAACAGCGATGCCGTGACGCCCAGCATCGAGCGGCGCGACATCAGCAGGCGCGATTCGAGGCATCCCTCGCTCGCGGCGCGAACGATACGCGGATCGGCAGCGGCGGCTTCGTGATGATCGTCGTGATTGGACATGTCTACCTCCGCTGGAATTCTGGGGTCATGAAAAGCGTCGCCAGGCCATTGCGAAGATCAGCGGCCCGATTGATCGCCACGCGGGAGTTGGGCGACAGGGCGGAGGCAAACAACCGATCGGCCAGATAGGCCGCGGTTTGCGTATAGGGCTTTGCTTGCTGCAAGGCCCAGGCGGCCAATTGCGCTGTTTCAACCCGGATACGCATGGCATCCGGACCCATCCAGTAGGGTGTTTCCTCGGGATAACCGTCGGGCGTCCCACGCTCCCATGGCCGGTGGCGCAGGGCATCTAGCGCCGAGTTGAAGGGCCAGCGATTCGCCGGATCGTAGGAGCGGTCAAGGGCTCGCATCTCGGCGACCCGCAGCTCGTATGGCGTGCGCAGTTTCTTGATCGGCGTTGTCCAGGCTTCGGGCAAGTCGATCAATGCTTCCGCCACGGTTTTCAAGTTACCATTGCTTGAGCGGAAGGCGGCGGCCAAAGGCTTCACCATTTCGGGCGCCGGTTCGTCGGTGATGAAGTGCCGGACCAGCTTGAATGCAATGTATTGCGCGGTAGCCGGGTGGCGGGCCAGGTCGGCAAGCACCGCCTCGCCTTGCTCGATACCGCCGTTCGGGTAAACCTTGCCTGCGACTCTTTGTGGGCCTGGTTCGTGCCATGTCTTGCGGAAGATGAACTGGCCACGAGTTTCAGGCGTGCCGCCGTTTGATCTATCGTCGGCCTCCCAGCCGCGAACGTAGGACCAGCCGGTGATGGCTTTTGCTAAATTGTCGATATCCTGCTCGGTATAGCCGCCGCCGACACCCATGGTGTGCAACTCCAGAATCTCGCGCGCGAGATTCTGGTTGTGGCCGACGCCCCAGCTGCGGCCGATCGGCGAGTTGGCGCCGATCGAATCGTCGTTGTCGAGGTACTGAATCATGGCGGGATGCTGCATCACGTTGGTCAGCATCTTCCTGAAAGAACCCAGCACGTGTTTGCGAATCACGTCGCGCTCGAGCTGGCCGATGGTGGCACGCACCGCGCCATCCTTGTTGATCGACATCGAGAAGTGATTCGAGAAGAACATCACCAACCGCTCGACGAAGCCAATTTCCGGTTTCAGGTGCTTCTTGATGCGCGCCGAAAGTTCAAGCTCCTTCAGCCCATGCTCAGCGCTG
>JANPCS010000586.1:0-2065 GCA_031431065.1 Hyphomicrobiales bacterium
CCGTGAGCAAGACCAAGGCCGCCGTCGAGGCGTAACCATAGACTCCGGCCGGGATGGTCGAAAGCAGCGGCAGATGCGCGCCGAGTACCAGGATCACCACCGAGATGCCGACAATGACCGAGATCATCGGAACGCCAGCACCCATGGCGCCGACCACGATCAACGCCAGCGAGGCCATCACCGCGCCCCAGATGTGGTTGACGGCGGAGTTCTTGAAGCCCGCCTCCTTGCCGCCCGCGTGATAGAAGCTGCCCCAGCCGAGAAACAGCGCCCAGACTTGTAAGCCCAGCGGTGTTCCAAGGCACAGATAGGTTGCGACCGCCGCCAGGGCGCCAATCACAATTGCCAGTGCCGTAATTATATTCATCGTTCCCTCCCCTTAGTTCTCAGCTTGTTCTGAGAATCGTTTGCCGATGGCTGCCCGCCCTCAAGCGGCAGCTCGGCTTTTTGTGTCATAATGTCAGCGGCGGACTGATTATGGATCAGGACCCGCGCCCGTAGCCGCGCGTCGCATCGCGCATGAGGCCAAGAATATTCTCCTGATCCGGAGTGGAATGGCGTGCGCCCGCTTCGGTTACGCCGGCCGCCGTGGCCGTCAGCGGAATGTCCGGATTGCCGTGCTCGGCAACCATGGCCATTGCCCAGCGCGAGAAGACGCGGGATGGAACGATACCCTCCTGGCGAAGCTCCACGGTATCGTGACGCGGATCGGCGGCGATCTTGGCGAAAAGGCCGCGCACCGCGGATTCGTCGCCTTCGAGTGTTTGCGCGAACCAGTCGTCATAGACCAACAAGGCGCCGGTGATGCCGCTCTCGGCGTTGCGGGCCCGGGCAACACGCAGGATGCTGCCAAGTTCCGCCTCGAAACGCGCAACCGGAATCCGGCTGTGACTGCGGTAGATCAACCGGAAAATCGCCACGGGCAGAATCGCTTTGCCGGATGTGGCGGCCGTCTCCGCATGAGTCATGGCATATCTCCTGATGAATGAATGATCGCTGACGCTCTTTCTGTGCCAGGTGTCACAGAAGCTCGGCACCACCGCCAAGTGCGGGGCCTGCGGTCGGGTCATAATCGTCGGGTTTCTTGGCGATCAGAGTTTGCGTCGTCAGGATCAGGCCGGCGACGGAAGCCGCGTTGCGCACCGCGCTGTACGACACCTTGACGGGATCGATGATGCCTGCCGACATCATGTCGACGAAGGATCCATTGCGGGCATCGAGGCCGTGGCCGTTCAAGCCCGAAGCGGCCTTGGCCACTTCCGCCTCGCCGTTGAGGCCGGCATTGGCGGCGATATAGTAAAGCGGGCGGCTGAGGGCGCGTTGCAGAAGTTCGGCTCCCTGCCTGGCGCTGCCTTTCATGCCCTTGATCAGTTGATCGAGTTGAGGTGCCGTCTTGAGCAGGGCCAGCCCGCCGCCCGCCACAACACCTTCCTCGATCGCCGCGCGGGTGGCGTTGATCGAATCCTCGATCAACTGGGTGCGGCGCTTCTGTTCGACGGGCGTTGCACCGCCCGCCAGGATCATCGCCGTGCCGCCCGAAAGCTTGGCAATGCGTTCCTGAAATTTGTCGCGCTCAATATTCTCGGGCGCCGCATCATACTGGCGCATCACCTGTTCGCGCCGCGCCGATACCTTTTTGGGATCGCCATTGCCCGCCGTGATCAGGGTTTTCGACGAGGAAATCCGCACCTGCCGCGCTGTGCCCAGATCGTGCAATTCCGTCTTTTCAAGCTTGCCGCCGAGATCGGCCGAGATCACCTTGCCGCCGGTAGTGATGGCGATATCCTCCAGCATGGCCTTGCGCCAGTGGCCATATTCCGGCGGGTGAATGGCGGCGATCTTGAAGTTCGACGCCTCGCGTTTCGACAGCAGGTACATGATTACCGGGGGGGAGACTTCCTCGGCGATGATGAGCAACGGCCTCCCGCTCTTCTCGATCAGCGACAGCACGCCCGCCAGTTGATCGCTGGAAACAATCTTGTGGTCGGTCATCAGGATGAAAGGGTTGTCGAGAACCACTTGCATCTTTTCGACGTCGGTCACCATGTGATGCGAAAGATAGCCG
>JANPCS010000587.1:0-18376 GCA_031431065.1 Hyphomicrobiales bacterium
GGCATCGGGCCCGATCCGCAAAATGTGCTGATGATGCGCGAGACGGCAGAACGGCTGTTCGGCGACCAGTATCACTGGTCTGTCCTGGCGGCTGGCCGTTTTCAATTGCCGTTCACCACCATGGCGGCGACGATGGGCGCCAACGTGCGGGTCGGCCTTGAGGACAATCTGTTTCTCGGCAAGGGCCAATTGGCACCGTCCAACGCAGTACTGGTTGCGAAGATCCGCCACATCCTCGAAGAGCTGTCGATCGACATCGCAAGTGCCGACGAGGCGCGCGCGATGCTGGACACCAAGGGCGGCGCCAACGTGAAGTTCTGAACCGGGACTGGGCAGAAGGATTATCGAAAGCATGGCAAAGCGCGTTATCGTCATCGGCGCCGGAATCATCGGTGCTGCTACCGCCTGGCATCTGGCGAAGGCTGGTGCCGTGGTGACGGTCATCGATGAATCGAAAGCCGGTGGCGTGGCGACACGCAATTCGTGGGCCTGGATCAACGCCAGCTGGGGCAATCCCGAACCATACTTCCGGTTGCGCATGCGTTCGATTGCCGAATGGCCCAGGCTTGCTTTGGAGGTGGAAGGGCTTGATGTAGATTGGTGTGGCGGGTTGATCTGGGATCTGCCCGAGGCTGAACTTGATGCCTACGCAAAGGAGCGCGCTGCCTGGGGACATCCCATCCGTGCGGCCGGTCGGCGCGAGATGGCGGTGATCGAGCCCAATCTCAAAACGCTACCCGAGCGCGCCTATCACGTGGCGGGCGAGGGCATGGTGGAGCCGGTCGACGCGGCACTGGTGCTGCTCACTGCTGCGCAAGGCCACGGCGCCGAATTGCTTGTCGATACGCCGATCAAGTGGCTGGTGGAGCATGAAGGCCGGGTTTCGGGGGTAATGACGGACGATGGCGTAATACATGCCGACGAGATTGTGGTGGCGGCTGGTGCCGGTTCTGCCCGGCTGCTCGACACTATTGGGATCACCTTCAAAATGACGGCGCCCGCAGGCCTTCTCAGCCATTTGAAACCAGCGCCGAAACTGCTGAACGGCCTGGTCTTGAGCCCCGGCCTGCATCTCCGGCAAACAGCGGAAGGACGGATCGTGGCGGGAACGGATTTTGCCGGTGCCGATCCCGAAGGCAACGCCGATGGGCTGGCGGCGGACCTGCAAGCGAAGGTCCAGGCGATGGTCAAGGGGGCGGAAGACGTCGCGCTCGATTTCTTCACGGTGGGCTATCGCCCGACGCCCGCCGATGGCTTCCCGGCAATTGGCCGCCCGCAGAACCGCGCCGGTCTCTATACAGTGGTGACGCATTCGGGTGTCACGCTGGCGCCGTCGCTTGGCCTCTTTGCGGCGGAAGAAATTCTCAATGGTGCGCGTGATCCGCTGATTGCCGACTTTCATCCCGACAGGCCGGCGCTGACATGAGCATGCTGCCACTTCAACAGGCGCCGCGCGATAAACTCGCCGGTGTTGCCGCCGTCCTCAGCGACATCGACGATACGCTGACGCTGCATGGCCAGCTGCCGGCGGAAGCCTATGCGGCGCTGTGGGCCTTGAAGCGGGCGGGTATCAAGGTCGTGCCGGTGACCGGGCGACCCGCGGGATGGTGCGATTTGATCGCCCGGCAGTGGCCGGTCGATGGTGTCGTTGGCGAGAATGGCGCGTTCTATTTTCGTTATGATGCCGCGGCGAAGAAGATGATCCGCGTTTACGCGCAGGATGAGAAGACTCGCAGCGCCAACACGGAGAAACTCTGGCTCATCGCACGGCGGGTGCTGGCGGACTTTCCCGGCACGGCGATTGCGTCCGATCAGGCCTATCGCGAGATCGATGTGGCGATCGATTTTTGCGAGGACGTACCGCCCTTGCCGCTCGAGACGGCGCAGCGGATCGCCTTCGCCTTCCATGCCGAAGGGGCTGCCGCGAAAGTCAGCTCGATTCATGTGAATGCCTGGTTCGGCTCTCACGACAAGCTCACCATGAGTCGCAGGTTTCTGGCGGAAGCTCTTGATATGAGAATCGAAACGGCCCTCGCGAAAATCGCCTATTGCGGCGACTCGCCCAATGACGCGCCGATGTTCGAGGGCTTTCCCATCAGCATCGGCGTCGCCAACATCCGGCCCTATGCCAAGATGATGGCGCATCTGCCGCGCTATGTGACGGCGGCCGAGGGTGGCCATGGTTTTGCCGAGTTCGCCGATGCAGTCATCCGTGCACGGATGACATGATCCGCGATATCGTGGCGGGAGTAGCCATCGGCACGGCGGGTGGACTATTGTGCTGGTTTGCCGGCATTCCCGCACCATGGCTGGCGGGCAGCATGATCGCCGGTGTCATGGCGATTTTTTCTGGTGTCCAACTGGGCATGCCGGATTGGCTGCGGGCCCTGTCCTTCATCTTTCTCGGCATTCAGACCGGAACCTCGGTGACGTGGGTGACAGTCGACCGCGCGGTGCACTGGCCGCTGTCGATTGCCTTTCTCGGGCTTACCGTCGTGGCGGTGACCTGGGCCTGCACCTGGTATTATGTGAAGCGCAGCAAATGGGATGCGGCAACCGCGCTGTTTGCCAGCATGCCTGGCGCCCTGTCGTTGGTGCTGCTGCTGGCCAGCACCACTCAGGCCGACATGCGGCGGGTGACGATTGCCCAATGCATCAGACTGTTTTTTCTGGTGGCGGCCTTGCCTGCCGTCATCGTCTGGCTGTCACCGCCGGAAGCGTTTCATGGCAGCCAGCAGGTGATCGGCAACGTCACCGATATCACCATTGTCATCGCTGTTTCGATAGCCGCCGGTTATAGCCTCGAATGGCTGAGGGTGCCCGCCGGACTGATGCTGGGGCCGATGCTGGCCAGTGCGGCGCTTGAGCTTTCCGGCGTGATATCAGGGGCAGCGCCCAACAGTATTCTCATCCCCGCCAATATCGTGCTGGGCGTAATGATCGCCTCGCGCTTTGCCGGTTTCACCTTCACGGAATTTCGCGAAGCCTTGCGCGAAGGGTTCACCGGATTTGTGATTGCGCTGGCCATTGCCATGGCTGGTGCCCGGCTTGCAAGTGCGGTGGCCGGATTGCCCTTCGCACTGACGTTTCTGGCCTTCTCGCCGGGCGGGCTCGACGCCATGACGATCCTCGCCTTCGCGCTCAATCTTGACCCGGCCTATGTCGGGGCCCACCAGATGGCCCGCTATCTGGGGCTCGCATTGCTGATGCCCATGGTGACGGCCTATGTGCTGGCCCGCATGGGTGCTTCGGTTGGTCACGGCAATGTCACTTCGAGGCTGAAGAGTACGCGACTAGAAGACAGTTGATGGATACACTCATTTTGCTTCTGCCCTACAAGGGGCTGGTGGTGCTGGCGGCTCTCGCTGGCTTCCTGCTGCTCGACAGAGTGTTCCCGATGGCAAAGGTGGTGGGAGGAGTTGCCCGGGTTGCCAAGAACCTGTCCTTCGCGGTGCTGAATGCCGGGCTCTCCTGGGCCATCGTGGTGCCGCTGTCGGCTGCCGCGGCGAGCCATGCGCTTGGCTGGCGGCCCGAGTGGTGGAGTGGTGTTTCCGGTCTGTTGATCGATATCGTGATTCTCGATTTCTGGATCTATTTCTGGCACCGGGCGAACCATGAGATCCCGCAGCTCTGGCGGTTCCATGAGGTTCATCATCTCGATCAGTTCCTCGACGCCAGTTCGGCGCTGCGCTTTCATTTCGGCGAAGTGCTGCTGTCGTCGGTGGTCCGGGCAATGGTCATTTTTCTGCTCGGCGTACCGCTGACCAGCGTGGTGGTCTTCGAAACGCTCCTGGCGGTCGCGGCGATTTTTCATCACTCGAATGTCAAGGTGCCAGGGTGGCTTGAGCGGCCACTATCATTGGCCATCGTCACGCCGTCGATCCACTGGGTGCATCATCACGCCATTCGCCGCGATACCGATTCCAATTATTCGACACTGCTCTCCCTCTGGGACAGGCTATTCGGCAGCCGCAGTGCAACGGTGCGGACGCCGGATATGCCGATTGGTGTCGAAGGCCGCCTTGAGCGCGATCTAACCGGCCTGATCAAGCGCCCCTTCGAGAGCCGTAAACCCAGCTAGCTATCATTATGGCACGGCCCATGCATCGCTGAGGGCCACAGACATCACCCCCTCGCGATACGTGCCAGTTTGGCACGGTGCCGCGGGCGCCGGAGGAGCAGCGGTTTGACGAACGTCCAGAGCAGGGGCAGCGAAAACGGAGGGTTGAAGGAAGCCCTGCGGGCAGCGCGCTCGGCACAGGCGGCGCATTTCGAAGCGGCCTTGAACCTGCGCGACTCAAAATCCATCCGCCTGCAATTGTTGAAAGACGACCTGGCGCCGGTAGTGGCATCTTCACCCGCGGCAGTTGACCTGTTCGACCTGGCCCTGGTGCCGGGCGATCCGCCGAAATTGTGGATTGACCTCACCACAGCGGTCATCATGGAGCCCGATCACCGGACGTATCGGTTGATCAGAGACCGTCAGGATGACCGGGAAATGCTGTTCGAAAGCGATGACCGCGCAGCGATGACGGAATCGATTCGCCGGCACATGGCGCATCGCCTGGTGGCGCGCGAACGCCAGACATTAACAGCACCACTTCCGCAGCCACCCGCCGGATACTCGACCGCTGCCTTGCTGTTGGCCTGGACGTGTGGCTTTGCGTTCGGTCTGCTGGTTCTCCTTGGTCTTTCTATCTATATGAAAATATTGATTCTTTGAAGACCTAGCCGTGGTTACATTCTGAAACAGCATTTGATTTTAATTGCGCGGTTGGCACTGATAGGCAGGAGGACTGGATCAGCCTGTGGCGGGTCCAATTGTTAATTCGTGACACGAATCAAGTTGTTGTCGAGGTCGGGTATTGAAAATTCAGAATAGAGCTTTGATGCGGGACATGAGCGGCGAAGACAGTCTCTTGCGGACGCCGCGGTTGAACCGGAATCTGCCGCAGGTGCTTGCCGGATTCGAGACATTGGCCGACAGTCTCGACTATGCGGCCCGCGGCGTGACAGGATTTAATTTCTATTCAGGGCGCGGCGTGTTGCAACATGTTTTGACTTATGCCGAGTTGCGCCGCATGGCCTTGTCGACGGCTCGCAAGTTACTATCGCTCGGTCTCAAGCGCGGTGACCGGGTGGCGGTCGTCGCCGAAACCGGGCCCGATTTCATGGCAGTGTTTTTCGGTTGCCAGTATGCCGGGCTGATTCCATGTCCGATGCCCTACACGATGTATATCGGTGGCAAGGACTCCTACATTGACCGCGTCGCCGGCATGCTATCCGCCGCGAAAGCGCAAATCGCTATCAGCACGGAAGATCTGCTCGGCCACATCGCGCAAGGTGCCGCCAAGGCGGGCGTGGCGCGCGTTCTGACCCACGGAGAGTTGCAAGCCCACGCGGAAGCCCATTCGAAACTCGTACCCTTTGGCCCGGATGAGGATGCCTATATCCAGTATTCCTCGGGCTCAACGTCGAACCCCAAAGGCGTGCTCATCAGCCAAAAGGCGATCACCGCCAATGCGCGCGGCATCCTGCGCGATGGCCTGAAGATCACGCCCATGGATAGGGCCTTCTCGTGGCTGCCGCTCTATCACGACATGGGGCTTGTGGGCTTCTGCCTGGCGCCGATGATGGGGCAGGTGACGGTCGATTTCCTGGCGACAACATCCTTTGCCCGGCGCCCGGCGCTGTGGCTGAAGCTGATGTCCGACAACCAGTCGACGATTACCTATTCGCCAAGCTTCGGCTTCGACCTCGCGGCCCGCCGCATCAATGGCGATGCGGTGTCGCTCGATCTTTCGGCGCTGCGTGTCGCTGGCATTGGCGGCGACATGGTGCGTTCCGACGTGCTCAATCATTTCGCGGCGATACTCTCAGTTGCGGGCTTTAACCCAAGGGCGTTTTTGCCGAGCTACGGCATGGCCGAGACGACGCTGGCGATTTCCTTTGCCGATGCCGATACGGATGTGCGGGTTGATCACGTTGACCGGATGGCGTTGAAAACCATGGGCCTGGCCCTGGCATCAACGGGCGCGGGCACGCGCAGTTTCGTGGTTTGCGGGCGGCCGATGCCTGGTAGCACGATTGAGATTCGCAACGCTTCAGGCGATGCGCTGGCGGATCGTCATGTCGGCCGCATCTTCGTCAAGACGCCGAGTCTGATGTCTGGTTACTACAATGACCGGCAAGCGACCGAAGCCGCCATTGGTGCCGATCGGTTCCTCGATACCGGTGACATGGGTTACTGGCTGGATGGCGAAATCGTTGTTACCGGCCGCGCCAAGGATCTGATCCTGCACAATGGCCGCAATATCTGGCCGCAGGATATCGAGTGGGTGGCCGAGCAGATCGAACCGCTGCGCACCGGCGATGTCGCGGCCTTCGCGGTTGAAGGCCAGGATGACGATGATGACGTTGTGGTGCTGGTGCAATGCCGTTTTCATGAGGAAGCCGCCATCGAGGCGCTGCGTCACGAGGTTTCATCGGCTGTGCATCGGAGCGCCGGCGTCGAGTGCAAGGTGGTGATGGTGCCGCCGAAAAGCCTGCCCTTCACATCCTCGGGCAAGCTGTCGCGGGCCGGAGCCAAGGAGATGTACTTGAGCGGCGAAATTGCCGAACTTACGCCTTCGGCGTTCTTGCAGGCCGCACAGTAATACCAAGCCAAGGTCCTTGATGTGACTGAGCCAACACGCCGGACGATTGCCATCACCGGGGCCAGCGGCTTTGCCGGCGGGCATGTGGTTACCGAACTTCTCAAGCGTTGCTATCGACTGAAGGCGCTGGTGCGCGATCCGGCGCAGGCGAAGTTTCCCGACGGTGTCGCGGTGGTGAAGGGCGATCTCGGCAATGACGGCGCCTTGTCGCGGTTGCTCGAGGGTGCGGATTGCGCCGTGCATCTGGCGGGGGTTCTCGCCGCCACCAAGGATCGCGACTATTTTTGCGTCAACGCCCACGGCACCGTGGCAATGGCTGAGGCGGCAATCCGGCTGGGGGTCAAGCGGTTCGTGCATGTCTCGTCGCTGGCGGCACGTCAGCCGCAACTTTCGCCCTATGCCGCCAGCAAGCGGGCAGGCGAGGAGGCCATTGCAAAACTCAGCACCAAGCTCAACGGCATCATCCTCAGGCCGCCCGCCGTCTATGGGCCGGGCGACCGCGGCACGCTGCCGCTGATCAAGCAACTGACTGCCGCTGTGGCAGTGATCCCCGGAGCCAAGCAGAGCCGCTTCTCGCTGGTGCATGTGGGCGATCTGTCGCGCCTCATTGCCGATGCCGCGGCAAGCGATGTTGGTGGCTTGCACGAGTTGAGTGACGGCAGGCAAGATGGCTATGGCTGGAACGATCTCATCGCTATTGCTTCGGCGTTTCGCGGCGGGCCGGTCAGGCCGTTGTTTCTGCCCTTCGCAATTCCAGCTGCCGTCGCTGTTGCTGGCGAGACCTTGGCGCGGGTGACCGGAAGACCGGGCATGATCAATCGCGGCAAAGTGCGTGAACTCTATCATCCCGATTGGGTGTGCCGCGAAGGTTCGCTGCGGCTTGCCGATCCAATTACGTTCGCCAGCGGATTTGCCGAGACCGTCGCGTGGTACCGCGCGGCGGGATGGTTGCCTCCAGCGCCACCTGCCGATAGAACACGCGCCTGTGCATGACAACCCGAGAGCCAGACATGAATGCCACCGTCGAACAGATCTGCAAGTTGCTGCAACCTTTCAACAGCAACGGCACGGTGCTGTCGGCGGGCACTGATATTTCAACCGATCTCAACATCGATTCCGTCACGGTGATGGATTTCGTGATGGAGGTCGAAGATCATTTCGATATTGAAATCCCGCTCAATCTCCTGTCGGAAATGCGCACCATCGGCGATCTCGCCAAGGTGGTCGAAGCGCGAACCCAGAAAGACTAGAACGGCCCATGGACCTGCTTTCGAAGCTCAAAGGCATTGCCGAGCGCCATCAGCGGATGATGGCGATGGGAGTCAATGCCATTGGCGTCACCAATGACCAGATGCTGTCGCCGACGCGGGCGATGATCGGCGGCCGCGAGACCATACTGGCCGGCACCAACAATTACATGGGCATCACGTTCGATCCCGATTGCATTGCCGCGGGGCAGCGGGCGCTCGCGGAATTCGGCACCGGCACCACCGGCTCGCGGATCGCCAACGGTTCCTTCGCACTGCATGTCGAGCTTGAGCGTGAGTTTGCCAAGTTCCTCGATCGCCGCCATTGCATTGTGTTCACTACCGGCTATCAGGCCAATCTCGGCATGATGTCGGGACTGGCGGGGCCGGGTGACACGATTTATCTAGACGCTGATTCGCACAGCTCGATCTATGACGGCTGCACGCTGTCCGGCGCCAAGCTGGTGCGCTTCCGCCACAATGATGCCAGCGATCTCGACAAGCGGCTGACGCGCGGCGGCGATGAGGGTGGCGGCAAGCTGGTGGTTTTGGAAGGCATCTATTCGATGCTGGGCGACCGTGCGCCTCTTGCCGATTTCGTCGCGGTGAAGAAGAAGCACGGATTTCAACTGCTGTGCGACGAAGCTCATTCCTTCGGCGTGCTTGGGCCGCATGGGCGTGGGTTGGCCGACGAGGCGGGGCTTGAGGCGGAAGTTGATTTCGTCGTCGGAACTTTCTCCAAGAGCGTGGGGGCGATCGGCGGCTTTGGGGCCGGCGACCATCCTTTGTTCGAGTACCTGCGCTACTCCATGCGGCCTTATATGTTCACCGCGTCGTCATCGCCTTCGTCGATTGCCACTTCGCTCGCAGCCATCGCCAAGCTGGCGGCGGAACCACAGCGGCGCAGCAAGTTGCGGGAGAATTCGCAGCGGCTGTTCGAGGGGTTCAAGGCGCTTGGCCTTGACCTCGGCTGCGATGAGGCGAGTCCGGTGATTGCGGTTAAATGCCCGGATGAGCCGTCGACCATTGCGATGTGGAATGCGCTGCTGCAATCGGGCGTCTATGTTAACATCGCCCTGCCGCCCGGCACGCCCAACAAGCTGTGCCTGCTGCGCTGTTCGGTTTCTGCCGCTCATACGGATTCCGACATCGACCGGATCATCGATCTGTTCGGCTCAGTCGTGGCACATGGTTACGGCAAGACGGCGGTCAACGCTTAGCATGTTGCTGAAAGACGCGCTCGCGGCCGATGCATCGAGGTCCGCTTCGCGGGCGCCTCAGCATGAGGGAGCTAGAATATTGCCTCACCCTGAGGTGCACTGCGAAGCAGGGCCTCGAACGGCTATTTGTTCCGTAGGCAGATCATTCAGCCGCAGATATAGGTGAAGACTGGGCCCGCCTCGAGGCGCAGGGGTTCGTCCGTGGGCGGAGCAAAGAATTCGCCGTCGATGACGAAGACGTCTTTGGATGCGACCAGCAGTTCTTCCGAGCAGAAGCTGACGGAACGTGGCGGGGCTTTTCGGTTTTCGCCGCCATACATCACCGGCAGCAGCCAGCGCAGCACCGATGGCACCGGGTAGGGGAAGATCGAGGTGCGGATTGGGCCGGTGTTGCCGCCCCAGAAGGGCCTAGTGTTGAGCACCAGCTTGTCGAGCGTCGTCGACATCTGCAGCAATTGCCGGCCCTCGGCATAGCGGCGGCCATTGGCTTCGACGGTGATCTCGAACGGGCGGTCAAGCCTGGTGGCGTCAAGCGGGTCCGGTTTGGTCAAGACCGATTTTGCCACGGCACCGGCCAGAGTGGCGAAGGTCGCCCAACTGCCTTTTACCCCCTTGGCGTTGAAGGCCTGCTGACAGAACAGCGTCCCGGCGGCCACGGCACCGCAGCCTACGAACATGCCATGCCGCACCTTGCCGTCGCCCGGATTGGCGCAGCGGATGGTCGGCCGACTACGGAGATCGGTGAAGTTCAGGCCACGCATGAAACCCGCTTGTTGATCGATTGACCGTAAGCGTAGTCCGAGATCGGCTGCTGTCAGGTTGGTCGTGCCGTGCGGCAGCAGGGCCAGGCGGGGCAGTTGGCGGAAGGGTTGGCGCTCGGCGATGTAAGTGAGGATTTCCTGGATCGTGCCATCGCCCGAGCTGATGAAAAGATCGGAGACGCTGTCACGCGCCATGTCGTCGACGAAGGCGTCGATCTGTTCGAAGCGTTCGAGGACGCGGATCGTCAGCGACGGATCGCCTCTGAGATTTTCGGCCAGCGCCAGGCCCTTGCCGCTCTGCTTGCCGGAGCGCGGGTTGACGATGAGGCCAACGCGATTGCCCACGTCTTGTCGTCCCCAGTCAGACATTCTCGGCGCGCAGTGCCATCAGGGCTGCCAAGGCGCCAAACAGCAGGGGCGGCAGCCAGGCCGCCAGCCAGGGTGCGACAAAGCCCAGTTCGCCCATGGTCAGCGATATGCCGTCGATGATAAAGAACATGAATCCAAGACCGACGCCGATGGCGAAGAGCGCGCCTAAGCCGCCGCCACGGCGGAAACGCACCGCCAACGGAACGCACAGGCCGATCATGACGAGGCTCGTGAAGAACACCGCGACGCGCTTGTGCCGCCAGGTTTCATAGACCCAGACCGGGCGGATGCCGAAGCCGGCATTGTCGATGAAGTAACCGAGATCGTGGAACGACATTTCCTCGGGAGCGCCGGAACGTGCGCCAGCCTGGGCCGGCTTCATGGCGCCGGAGTAGACCAGAGTCTCGAGGCGGCTGGGATTCAAGTTGTCGCGGTAATAAACCTCGACATCGGTAAGCGTCCAGCGGTCACCGGAAAGCACTGCGTGCCCGGCATAGATCTGTTCGCGCAGCAGCCCATTTTCGTCGCGGCGGAAGATGATGACATCCGCGAGGTTGGTTGACTCGGCGTTGGCGCTGCCGGCGCGCAAGATATCGGTGCCCGAGCGCAGCCAGATCGGGTCCTTCTCGCCCACGCGCAGCTTGTCGCGGCCATAGTCGCCGACCCCCCAGTCGCGCAATTGCGGCACGGTTATCGGGATGGCGGTGTCATTCAGAACGAATTGCAGTCCGCCGGTCAGAAAAGCCAGCGGCAGCAGCATCACGCAGAGCCGGGCCGGTGAAACGCCGCTACCCCAGATAGCCACCAGTTCGTTACGGTAACTGAGTTCGGTCAACGACAGGAGCGTGGCCAGGAGAATACTGAGGCCAAGGTAATTGGCGAAAACCGATGGCGCCCGGAACAGGGTGTATTCGATCATGATCCATGAGCTGCCCGGCCGCAGTGCTTGAATGTCCTTGACGTTGTTCAGAATGTCGAGCGACAGCGCGAAAATCGAAATGCCGAAAAGAATGCCGAGAAAGCGCAGGCCGATCATGCGGACCAGCATCCATGAAACAAGTTTCATGATGATTGCCCGATACCGAAGCGGCGCAGCAGCCGGCTGCGTAGGCCCGATGCTAGATCGCCGAGCCTGTCGAGAGCGTTGCCGAGCGGATCGCCCGAGACGGTGAAACAGGCGGCGGCATAACGCCAGCCCGCAAACAGTGCCAGGAGGCCGAAGGGCAGCCACAGTGTGAGCCAATGCGAAGCGCCGCCCTTGCCGGCAATGTTGGTGCCTTGTTGAATAACTTCGTGATAAATAACGATGAGGGCCAGGGCAACGACGGTGCGGGCGCCACGTTGGCTGCGGCGCGAGCCCACCGCAAAAGGAATGGCGAGAAAGGGCAGGATCAGGATGCTCGCGGCGCTGACCAGGCGCTCGCTCAGTTCGGCGGTCATTTCGTTGGCGGTTGCGCCTTTGGGCGGCGTATCGAGATTGGCAATGAGTTCGGGGATCGTCATCTCGCGTTCGTCATCGCCGCGCGGGCGGAAGATGTTCTTGCTGATGCGGCCCAGCGGTGTATCGGCGAGCGCGAATTCGGTCACTTCGCTGATGGCGTTGGTGCCATCGGCGGCCCGCTGTTTCAGCGTGAGGCGATGGCCGTTTTCCAGATGCAGCGTGGGGCGCTGATCTGCGGCGTTTTCGATCAAGGAGCCGCGGGCCGAGGTGACGGTTTCCGAGCCCTCGCTGCCCCTATCGTGAAAGATGAAGGCGCGCTCGAAAGCATTGGTGCCACGATCAAGCTTGTCGATAATGAAGGTGCGGTCGCCGGCCTGCATGAACACGCCTTCTTCGGCCAGATAGAAGACATCGACATTGCGGACTTCGAAAACCACCGAACGGAAAGCATAGCGGGCATAGGGCTGCAGCCAGCCGCCGATGGCCAGCGACAGCACGCACATCGCCAGACCCAAAAGGATCACCGGGCGGGCCAGCCGGTTGAGGCCGATGCCGGACGCCATGAAGGCATCGGTTTCGGAATTGGACGACATCTTGCCGAAACCAAGCAGCAGCCCGAGAAAAAGAGCAGCTGGAATGGCCGTGCCGAGATAGTGCGGCACCAGATAGGCCAGCATCTCGAAGACCACGGCAAAGGAATTCTTCTTGCCCAGCGTGGTGTCGAGCAGGCTCACCATGCGGTCGGCCAGAAGCATCAGCAGGCCGATCACCAGCGCGGCTGCCAGCGGCAGTGACACCTGCCTCAGGACATGGCGATCAAGGATTGTGAACACGGCGCTTCATCGGAGCTGATTCCGGCATTTGTGGGGGCCGCGCGGTTTGCGGTCTGGCCCCGTCGCCTGGCGGGTTTATCATGATTCCTTCTAACGCAAGGGAGCTTCAGGTTGAAAGCGGGAAATCGGCCTGGGTGACAATGGTGCGGGTGGCGGGATCAAAGCCCCGGGTGGTGACGTGTGTGAGCCACTTTCCGCCCTGGCGCACAATGCGATAGAGGTTCCAGGCGGCCAGCGGATGATGCTTGCTGTGTATCTGCGAAGCTGAAGGCACACCCAGCACGTGGACAGCGCCGAAGCGCGAGCTAACGCTGTTCAGCATGTGCTCGTGATTGTGGCCGTGCAGAACCAGCTCGGCGCCATGCTCCACCAGAATGTCGCGAAGGGCCGGCGCATCGGCGAGCCCCCTCGGTTTGCTGGCGAGGTTGGGGAGTGGCGGATGGTGCAGCATCACGATGCGGGCATAGCCGCGCTCGCGCAGATCGCCGAGGAGAAGGGCGAGGGACTTTCGCTGGTCTGTCCCGATCAGTCCGGCCGCCCGATGCAAGGGTTGAGGAATGGCCGTCGAAATGCCGATCAGGGCGATGTTGCGGCGCAGGCGTACAAAAGGAAAGGGCGTCGCGATCTGCTGCGACGATTGCGTGAGTTTCACTTTCATGTCGCCTTGCATGTAAGCCGAAAGGTGCGACAGCCCGTGCTTCCAGTCGCAACGCACATAAGTATCGTGGTTGCCGGGCACAAAGCTGATCCACGAGGCGTCGCCAAAGTCATGCAGCCAGCGGGCGGCGGCGGGGAATTCGGCGTGCGCCGCAACGTTCACGATATCGCCGGTCAATGCCACGTGATCGGGCGCGTGGGCCCGGATGTCCTCGACAATCGCCTGTGCCATGGCGTTGCTGTGCGAGCGGTGGCGGCTGAGCCGCCAATTGGCCACGCCGACGGCGCGCTTCAGCGCGAAGTTGCGGTGCGCCGATCCCGCCGGCATTGGACCCAGATGGACATCGGAAAGATGGGCAAGGCTGAACAATGGGATTCTTTGCGCTAAGGATCAGATTGGTTTTTCGTAGATGCGATAGGTTTTGTAGGGCTTGGCGCCGAAGGATTGGATCATGCGGCGCACCGGCAGATTGTCTTCGAGAACCCAGGAGAGTTCGCCGCGGAGGGTGCCGCGCGCGGCGTGATATTTCCGCACATGGGCGATTGCCGCCATTGCACACGCGGCACCAATTGCCGATCCGTGATATTTCTTACGCAAGCCCATCAACGGCATGCGAACTGAGGACGGCGGTTTCGCAAACAGGCACCAGGCCAGTTTGGCCCAGCCGAACGGCAGCAGCCTGCCTTTCAGCCCGGCAATCCACGCGTTGATGTTGGGGAGCGTCACGGCCATGGCGACGGGCTCGCCGCGGTATTCGGCAATGGCGATGAAGTCACCGGTGACCAGCAACTTGAGATTGTTGCCGAGAGCCACCATTTCGGCATTGGTCCACGGCACGAAGCCCCAGTTTCCGGACCAGGCATCGTTGGAAATCGACACGATGATTTCCAACTCGCTCATCAGTTTCTTCTTGTCGAGTGGGCGGATGACGATATCCTCGTTGGCCATCGCCTTGTCATAGGCGCCCTTGATGGCGCGCGGCACGTTGCCGTCGTCGCTATAACTGTAGGCGATCACGTCCTTGGCCTTGACGAAGCCCTGCTCCTCGACGCGGGATTTATAGTAGCGGGCGGCATGGCCCATCATCATATTTGGTGGCGTTTCGTAGCCGTCGATCAGCAGGCCCATCTCGTCGTTGATCGAGAAGCTGAACGGCCCCTGGATGCGGCTGGCGCCGCGCTGCTTCAACCAGGCTGAAGCCGCCTCGAAAAGGGCCGCGAAGACTTGAGGATCGTCCTCGGCCTCGAGAAAACCGAACTGGCCGACGCCATCCTGGTAACGGGCGCTGCGCAGTTCACAGAGCTGGGCCGAGATGCGGCCCACCGGCCTGCCGGCTTTCTCGGCAATGAAGAGTTCGACCTGGGCATGCGCGAAGTAGGGGTTCTTTTTGCGGTCGAGATGTTCGAAGCGCTCGAGATAGAGCGGCGCCACCCAATTCGGATCGTTGCGATAGATGGCGAAGGGCACATCCAGGAAGGTACGGATATCGGCCTTGCCGCTGACCGGCCGCACGGTGATTTCATTGCTCATGGGCTGAGGCATAGACTTAGGGCTTCGCGAACTCAAGCTTGGCAGATCAGTTGCACCGGGCTAACGAAGGGCATGCTCAAGAAGGCCCTGTTCAAGGTGGCTCAAAGGCTGGTGGTGCAGCCGATCTACCGGCATTTCCGCGGCCTCACCATCGGCACCCGCACTCTGGTGTTGCGCGATGGCGAGGTATTGCTGGTGCGCCATACCTATGCGCCGGGTTGGCTGCTGCCGGGCGGCGGGGTCGAGCGGCGCGAGACGGTTTATGAAGCGGCGGTGCGCGAAGTTCGCGAGGAGACGGCCATCGTAGCGGAAGAAGAACCGCTGCTGCATGGCGTGTTTCTCAACGACAGGAACTTTCCCGGCGATCACATCGCCTGTTTCGTGCTGCGGAAATTCAGGATCGAAACCTTCAAGTCCAGTCTCGAAATCGCCGAGGCGAAGTTTTTCGCGCTCGCTGCCTTGCCGGAAGACTCCACAGGCGGAACTCGGCGGCGGATTGATGAGGTTATCAACGGGACGCCACCGGCTCGGGAGTGGTAGCGCAAGGCCGGGTCCGCTTTTGCGAGGGAGAGTTTGCACATTATCCTGTTTCTGCAAGACATGCGGCATGAAGACGAACTGCGCGCCATTCCAAGCTGGAAGGCACATCTGCTGACCGGTAACCGCAAGGGCGTGTGGGGACTTTCCGTAACGAAGAACTGGCGCATCACGTTTCGTGTCGACAGGCAAGACATCGAGATTGTCGATCTCGACTTTGAGGACTATCATTAGGAGAAAACCATGACTGGAGATTTGGGCATCATGCTGAAGAGCCCACCCCATGTCGGCGGCTTCATCCGCCATGAGATTATCGAGGCTATCCCCCTGTCGGTCACCGGCGCGGCGGAAGCGCTGGGTGTGACACGGCCAGCACTTTCGGCGCTGTTGAACGAACATGTCAACTTGTCACCGGAAATGGCGCTGCGCATCGAGAAGGCCTTTGGCGATTCCATGGACACGCTCATGCGCATGCAGAACAGCTACGACATTGCCCGAATGCGGAAGACGGAAAAACAGATCAAAGTAAAAGCGTTTGTGCCGAAGGCGGTGGTGGCCTGAGGGGGAACTGATTGCAGTGGCAAAGCATTCCCCCTGGGCATGAAAAGGGGAGGGTCCCCTTTTCTCTGGGCATGAAAAGGAGAGCGTCCCCGTTTTCTAGAAAATATGTTACATAATATATAAGAGAGAGTGATCGCTTCCCTTATCCTCCTCAAAACACCTCACCATGCGTCCCGATCCGCGCAAGCCAAAAGGGTCTTTCTATTGGGCTTGCTGTAAATCAAAATCACATCCGGTTTGATGTGGCAATCGCGAATCCTTTGTAGGGCCCGGTGAGGGGATGGTTGCGGTTTTTAGAGCCGGATCAGTTTCAATTCAATCAAGAACCACTACCCCGTCATCCCGGCGCATGCCGGGATCCAGATCCTATATCAACAAGTTACAATACCAGAAGCTGGTCCCCGGCCTGCGCCGGGGTGACGGTTGCTGGGGTTAGACTTTGATTGACGCGTGCCGCTTGCCCTTCCCGGCCTTAAGTTCGGCAATGGCCTCCAGCGTTTTGGCGCTTGGCGCTTTCACTTCAAAGGGCAATCTCTGTTCATCGGCCACGCGCAGCATCAGCATGCGAATAGCATCCGACACCGAAAGGCCCATGGCTTCCAATGCCGCCGTTGCGCGGATTTTGGTTTTTTCGTCAATGCGGGCGCGGACGTAGTTTGTGGCGTTTGTCATGTGAGATCATGTAGTCTTATTGTGACTACAAATCAAGGGTGTTCGCCGCTCTTGACCTTCATGGCCTGTAAAGCTATGCCGCGCATCATGATCGGCATGAATAGTTCCAGCCTGCGACGACGAGCCTGAGACACGCGCCATGGTGCGCGGCCAGTCTTTCCGTCCGGTTGTCCGATTGCCACACATGCTCACATGCAGCGCCTCGGCTCACCCGGTGCCTTATTTCAAGCCCCTTATCGTTGAGTCCACGGCCATGTGCTGCACTGTCATTTGCGATGAAACGACGCCTGACGATCATGCATCAGTCGAGCACCTGCTTGACCTGAGTTTCGGCTCGGATCGCCACACCAAGACAAGCTACCGGCTGCGCGAGGGCAATGAAGCCGTGCCCGGACTGTCGCTGGTGGTGCGCGACCCCGGCGCCGGCATTGCCGGCACCATCAATTTCTGGCCGCTGTGCGTCGGTGAGCGGCAGTCTCCCGCGCTGCTCTTGGGGCCGCTGGCGGTGCATCCGGACCGGCAGGGCCTTGGCATCGGCCTCCTGCTGATGCGCGAAGGCTTGGGCCGGGCCAAAGCCCTGGGCCATGGGCTGGTGCTGCTGGTCGGCGATGAGCCTTATTACGCGAAAGTTGGCTTCAAGAAACTACCGGCGGGACAGGTCGCGCTTCCCGGTCCCGTCAATCCTGACCGGTTTCTCTATCTAGAACTGCAACCGGCAGCATTGGCGGGCGTTTCCGGTCTGGTCCATGTGCCGGGTTCAGCGGCCTTCGCGGTGCCACATGGCGCAAAAGGCCAGAAGCAGCCCGCCGAGGCTTAGCAAAGTTGCAAACAGCGGTATCTCCCTGATTGCCAGTACGCGGTGTGCGCCATTGTCCTTGAGGCCCAACCAGCCCGAGCCTGAAAGTTGGCGGCCTGGCCTGACCTTGACCAGCTGCGGCATGCCGTCTTCCAGCCATTGCACCGCTCCGCCGGTGGCTGTTGAAACTGGCGTCAGAATTGCCGGTGTGCTGACGAGGTTCGACATCTCGCGGGCGTCAGCGCTTCCGGCCGCGGCCACGGCATCCAGCGTGCCGTCGCTCAAGCGATGCAGACCTGCCTCCGATACAGGCAGCGTTCCCTGCCAGCGGCCGGGGGAGACTTCATTCAGGGGCACGTTCACCGTCTTGCCGGAGGGCAGGGTTGCGGTCACCGGCTCGGCCTTGTCTGCCATGGTGCGGCGTTCGATGACCAGTGACTTTCCGGATTGCGCGCCGGTCAGGGCTTCTTCCTCGAGATCGGGTTCCTTCATCAACCAATGGGCGATGCGGCGCAGCAGTTCGGTTTGCGGACCGCCGCCCTCGAAGCCACGGGCCCAGAGCCAGCCCTGGTCGGAGAGAATCTGCGCGACGCGGCCCTTGTCCTTCCGGGACAGCACCAGCAGGGGCTTTTCCTCAAGACCCGACATGAAAGTCTCTTCGGGAAGGGCCCTGGTATCGACGAGGCGGAACCAGCGGCCCCAAGTCGGCACGTCGCCGGCGCTGCCGGGAAGATCGCGGGTCACCGGATGCTTACGGCCGGGCGGCGTCAGCATCGGCTTGAAGCCGCCTTCGAGGATCTGTCCGGTCGGCGTCGCGGCGATAACGTCATCAAGGGGCGTGTAATAGAGTCCGTTCTCGCTGGCCAGATCGGGGCCAGAGGCGATCAGCACGGCCCCGCCATCCTGCACGTAGCGGGCGATGTTGGACATGTAGACTTCCGGCAATACCGATTGCTGGCGGTAGCGGTCGAAGATCACCAGGTCGAATTCATCGAGCTTGTCGACGAAGAGTTCGCGGGTCGGGAAGGCGATGAGGGCCAGTTCCTTGGTCGGCGTTCCGTCCTGCTTCTCGGGCGGGCGCAGGATGGTGAAGTG
>JANPCS010000588.1:0-3129 GCA_031431065.1 Hyphomicrobiales bacterium
ATTCTGGTCGACGAAGCCAGAACGCCCCTGATCATTTCCGGCCCGGTCGATGACAAGTCCGATCTCTACAACACGGTCAACCAGTACATCCCCGAACTCACCCCTGAAGATTTCGAACTCGACGAGAAGCAGCGCTCCTGCACCTTGACGGAAAAGGGTAACGAGCACCTGGAGCAGGTGCTGGGCGCGGCGGGCCTGCTGCGCGGCACCAATCTCTATGACGCCGAGAACGTCACCGTCGTGCACCACGTCCAACAGGCGCTGAAAGCCCACCATCTGTTCCAGCGCGACAAGGACTATATCGTCAAGGACGATCAGGTCATCATCATCGACGAGTTCACCGGCCGCATGATGCCGGGGCGGCGCTATTCCGATGGCCTGCATCAGGCGCTTGAGGCCAAGGAACACGTGGCGATCCAGCCCGAGAACGTGACGCTGGCCTCGATCACCTTCCAGAACTATTTCCGCCTCTACGAAAAGCTGGCCGGCATGACCGGCACGGCCTTGACCGAGGCCGAGGAATTCACGGACATCTACAAGCTCGACGTCCTCGATATTCCGACCAATGTGGCGGTGGCCCGCAAGGACGAGCACGACCAGGTGTTCCGCACGGCACGCGAGAAATATGCCGCCATCATCGAAACCATCGAGGAGGCGCGCACCAGCGGGCAACCGGTGCTGGTCGGCACCACCTCGATCGAGAAGTCCGAGATTCTCGCAGGACTTCTCAAGGCCAAGGACATTCCGCATGCCGTGTTGAACGCCCGCTATCACGAGCAGGAAGCGGCAATCGTAGCGCAAGCGGGCGTTGCCGGCACCATCACCATCGCCACCAACATGGCCGGCCGCGGCACCGACATCAAGTTGGGCGGCAACCTCGACATGCGCATCGCCACCGAGCTTGCCGATCTGCCGCAAGGCCCTGAGCGCGAGGCCCGCATCGAAGCCATCAAGGCCGAGATCGAGGCCGACAAGCAGAAGGTCATTGCCGCCGGCGGTCTCTTCGTCATCGGCACCGAGCGCCACGAGAGCCGCCGCATCGACAACCAGCTGCGCGGCCGCTCCGGCCGCCAGGGCGACCCCGGCCGCTCGCTGTTCTATCTCTCGCTGGAAGACGACCTGATGCGCATCTTCGGTTCCGAGCGCATGGACTCGATGCTGCAGAAGTTGGGCCTCAAGGAAGGCGAGGCCATCGTTCATCCGTGGATCAACAAGGCGCTGGAAAAGGCCCAGCAGAAGGTCGAGGCGCGGAACTTCGACATCCGCAAGAACCTGCTGAAATTCGACAACGTCATGAACGATCAGCGCAAGGTCATCTTCGAACAGCGCATCGGCATCATGAAGGGCGAGGAAGTGGCCGAGACCGTCGCCGACATGCGCCATCATGTGATCGACGATCTGGTAGCGAAGCACATGCCGGAAAAGGCCTATGCCGAACAGTGGGATGCGGCGGGCCTCCGCGAGCGCCTGCGCGAGACGCTCGGCATCGATTTCCCCGTCGAGGACTGGGCCAAGGAAGAAGGCATTGCCGATGAGGAAATCCGCGAGCGCATCACCAAGGCCGCCGACGAACTCTATGCCGGAAAGCGCGAGAAATACGGCCCCGAGATCATGGCGCAGGTCGAGAAGAGCTTCCTGCTGCGCAACATGGACCAGCTTTGGCGCGACCACATCATCACCGTCGAGCAGTTGCGCCAGGTCATCCACTTGCGTGGCTACGGCCAGCGCGATCCGCTCAACGAATACAAGACCGAGGGCTACACCCTGTTCGAGAACATGGTGAACAAGCTGCGCGAGAACGTCACCGCCCAGGTCATGCGTGTCGAGGTGCAAGTGCGCGGGCCCGGCGAAGAAGGCCCCGGCGATTTCGATGACGGGTTGCTTGATGAGGACGACCTCCCCGATATGGAGGCCCACCACCTCGACGCCTTCACCGGCGAAGACGGCGTCGGCGAAGGCATGATGCTGATCGATATGGAGCAGGAGGGCGAAGTGAAGACCGCCGCCGATCCCAAGGACCCCGCGACCTGGGGCAAGGTCGCCCGCAACGAGCCTTGCCCCTGCGGTTCGGGCAAGAAATACAAACACTGCCACGGGGCGTTTGCTTGAGGCCGGAGGCCGGCGCCATGAATTCCGGAAGAATTGCGCGCAAGTTGCCTAAATGACGTATACATTTTTAGAATAAGTAAGTTAGTTAACGATACTCGTAATTTACTTAGTTCGCCACCTTACGTCCTGGTTAATTTATGGTAAGCATCTCCCGCGGGAGGCCCGCACGGGTCTGACAAGCGAACAAAAAACGGGAGTGAACCTAATGAACTGGAAACCAATCGTGCTTGCCGGCGCGCTGGCGATCGGCATCGTCGGAACGGCCAACGCTTTGCCGGTGACGATCGACTTCACCGAGCCGGAATTCCCGGGCAATCTGGCCAATGCCTCGACCGAGTATGCGGCCCTGGGCGTCACGTTCAGTAACGCCTATTACTATGTCGACGTCCGCGACCCGTTCGCCGACGATCAAGGAATCTCGAATGGCCCGGTGGGCGCCGGCGGCACGCAGGCCGGGCAGATCGACTTTGCCGGCAACACCAGCTTCTTCTCGTTCGACTGGTGGACCATCGGCACCAACGAGATGGTCGTCGAAGCCTATGACGGCCTCGGCGTGCTCATCGCCGCGTTTGCCGGCGGTAGCGGCAGCGGCACGGAGACGATCTTCGGCGATATCGCCACGATCAAGTGGCACGACAACGGTGGCTTCGTGCAATTCTCCACCATCGGTTTCGATGTGTCGGAGGTTCCGCTTCCAGGGGCGGCAATTCTCCTGCTCAGTGGCTTGGGGTTCCTGGGCGGCGTTCGCCTGCGCCGCAAGGCAAGCTGAGCCGGAGGCGAACCAGGCTTCGGGGCGTCAGCAACGGCGCCCTTGGATCGCTTTCCGCGCCGAATGTGACTGCTCCCGGAAAGCCGGAGTCAGTTAGTAGAGAAACAGCCAAACTTACAATTGCCTTACATCAGCTTAGGGAGAAGCAGACATGCGCAAAATTTTACTCGCCGCGACGGTGGCACTAACTCCGTTTTTCGTGGTTCAACCGGCTTCGGCGCTGACCGTCTCAACCGACGGAACTTGGTATC
>JANPCS010000589.1:0-2300 GCA_031431065.1 Hyphomicrobiales bacterium
CGTAGTACCCCCGGCCAGGATCGATCCGGCCCGGAACTTACCCGTCAGCCGATCATAACCCGCCTGCTCCATCAGCGCTTCGGCGCCTCCGAGATCGACGCCGAACAGATCCATCAACACATGGCGGTAAACCGGCACCCAGGTCGCATTGACGTCGATCAGCGTGCCATCCTTGTCGAACAGAACCCCGCGAATGGTCATGTGGCCACCCAGCGCGTCAGCAGGCCGGCAGCATCGGGCCGCGGCCGGTCTTCCAAAGCAACAGCAGGCGTACCGAGATAAATCAGCCCCGCCACTTTCTCATGTGCGGCCAGTCCCATCGCCTTGGTCATCGCGGCATCATAGGCCATCCAGCCGGTGATCCACTGGCTGCCGATGCCAAGAGCTGCCGCCGCCAACAGGATGTTCATGCACACCGCACCCGCTGACATCTGCTGTTCCCAAACCGGAATCTTGGGATGCTCGGCAGCTGACGAAACCACCGCCAGCACCATTGGCGCTCTTAGGAAAAGCCCCGCCGTCAAGTCGAGAGATTGTTCGCCATGATCGGGATGAAGCGCCTGCCAGCGTGTCCGCATCGCCTCGCCGAAACCCGCCCGCGCCTCGCCCTCCCACAGGATGAACCGCCAGGGTGCGAGCTTGCCGTGATCCGGCACCCGCACCGCGCAGTCGAGGATCGTGGCGAGCTGTTCAGGGCTTGGCCCCGGCTCGCCCATCGCCTTGGCGGATGCGGATTTGCGGGTTTTCAACAGGGTGAGGATGGAGGATTTATCGTTGAGCTGAGGCATGGTGGGCGCAATCTGACCGCCCCGCTGGAAAAACGCAATGCCGACAATTGCATCGCCGTCATTAACCACCTGTTAATCTTTGTATTGCCGCAAAACCGCCGCATGTGGTGTTCTTGCGTCTCGTCGGCCGGAAAGCCGGGGGCCAAGTTCAACAGAGGGGTTTCAGCTTTGCACGACCACAGCACCCGTGCACAGCACCACCACCGCCGCAGCTTCGGCCGAACGGCCACGGCTGCGGCGGCGGTTTTTCTTACCGCCTTTGCGGCAACCGCGCTGGTGCCCGAACCGGCCTACCCAGCCCAGCCCTCCAACATCGAAATCTCGCGAGCGCCCGAGGCCTCAACCTTAGGTGCCGAAGTCACCCGGCCCAGCCATGACCTGGCTATTGAAATCGTCGCACCGGGGCGCGAGGGCCTGGAACTCTCCGCCCGCCTCACCGAAGACGGCGGCCTCATCGAATTCCCCATGTCCTGGACGGTCAGCACCATGTCTGGTGAAATCATCTTCTCCGCGGAATCCCCCGGCGCCGATGTTTCCGCACCGCCGGGCGACTACATCGTCGATATACGCTACGGCGCCTCGCGCCTCGTCAGCACAGTGACGCTGCTCGAAGCCAACCATCTCATGGTAAGTTACGTGCTGAACGCCGGCGGCCTTCGCGTGCTGCCGCGTGTGCAGGAAATCGGCGTAACCGCCATTCCCGCCATCAGCCGAGTCTTCGCGAGGGATGGTGTAGATAGCGGCAAGCTGGTGGCCGAAAGCCTGATCCCCGGCGAGATCATCCGCCTGCCCGAAGGCGACTACCGCGTCGAAAGCCGCTTCGCCGCCGGCAATGCTTCGGCGGTCACCGATGTGCATGTAAAGGCCGGCCGCCTCAGCGCCATCGATATCGACCACAAGGCAGGCTTGGCGCGCCTCGCCTATACAGGTGCGCCCGGCACCAAAGTCGAATGGAATGTCCGCGATAACACGGGCCTCGCGGTCATCTCCACGCAAGGCCAGCAAGCCGACGTGGTGCTGCGCCCCGGCACCTACACCGCCAGCGCCAGGATCGGCAGCGAAACCTTGACCGCCACATTCGACATTGCAACCGGCGAAGCCCGCGATATCATCCTCGGCAACTGAGGAGTATCCAATGTCCGCTACCATGAAAGCCGCCGTGCTGCGTGAAATCGGCACGCCGCTCAAGATCGAGATGCTGCCGATTCCCAAACCGCAGCGCGGCGAAGTGCTGATCAAGGTCGAGGCCTGCGGCGTCTGTCATTCCGATCTTCACGCCGTTGAAGGCGATTGGTCGCCGCTGCCCAACCTGCCGCTCATCCCCGGCCATGAAGTCATCGGCACGGTTGCTGCCTTGGGCGCCGGTATCGATCGCTTCAAGACGGATGACCGTATCGGTGTGCCATGGCTCTATTCGGCCTGCGGCCATTGCGAATTCTGCCTCTCCGGCATGGAAACCATCTGCTTGAAAGCCGAAGCCACCGGCTACTCAAAGCCCGGCGGCTACGCCGA
>JANPCS010000590.1:0-1963 GCA_031431065.1 Hyphomicrobiales bacterium
GACGAAACCAAGAAGCGGCGCCTCATCCGGGCACAGCAGTCCCATCACGCCGTAGGGTTCGTTCATCGCCAATGTCACATGGCGCGACTTGGTGGCATGAACCCGGCCATCATACTTATCCGCTTGGGCGGCATAGTGGAAAATACGTTGCAACGAGGCCGCGACTTCCCTGGCCGCCGCCTTGTGCGTCTGCCCCATGGATTGCAGCCGGGCGGTGAATTCGGCAGCGCGCGCCGACAGGTTCTCGGCGATGTAGTAGAGCACCTGGGCGCGGTTGTGAGCCGAAGCCGACGACCAGCCGGACGCCTTCAATGCGGCTTCGACGGCGTTGCGGATGTCCTTGCGGTTGCCGAGACCGGCTTGGCCGATCGCGGCCTGTTTTGCTCCGTATACAGAATAAGAATAACCCGAATCGGGCCTTGCCTGTTTGCCGCCGATATAGAGCTTGGCCGTGCGGTCAATCGAGGGCAATGCCGCGGCATCGATCGCCTGCGGTGGAGCAGCACTTGGAGGGGGCTGCTTCACCTCATCCGCCTTGGGTAGAAGCGCCTCCCACGCGGGCACAAGATACTCATACATGCCCTCGCGCCCACCTTCGCGGCCAAAGCCCGATTCCTTGTAGCCGCCAAATCCGGCGGCGGCATCGAAGAGGTTGGTGGAATTGATCCAGACGACGCCAGCCTTCATGCGCGCCGCGGTATCGAGCGCCAGATTGATGTTCTCCGACCAGATGGTCGCCGCCAGTCCGTAACGCGTGTGGTTGGCAATCACCGCGGCCTCATCGGGCGTGCGGAAGGTCATCATCGCGGCGACGGGGCCGAAGATCTCGACATCCATGACGGTAGAGGCTGGCTCGACACCGGTGAAAAGCGACGGCGCAAAGTAACTTCCGCTTGCCGGCAATTCGCAAGTCGACTGGATGAGCGTGCCGCCCTCCTCCTGACCCTTGGCCACCAGCTCCTTGATGCGCGTGAGCTGGATCGGATCGACAATGGCGCCCATGTCGATCGACTTGTCGAGCGGGTCGCCGACCCGCAAAGTATTCATACGCCGCCGCAGCTTGGCAAGGAAACGTTCGGCAATTCCTTCCTGCACCAGAAGCCTGGAACCGGCGCAACATACCTGGCCCTGATTGAACCAGATGGCGTCAACGACACCTTCGACCGCCGCGTCGAGATCGGCATCGGCATGCACGATAAAGGGCGATTTTCCGCCCAGTTCAAGCGAGAGCTTCTTGCCCGAACCCGCCGTGGCCCGGCGGATCAGGCGACCCACATCGGTTGAACCGGTGAAGGCGATCTTGTCGACCTGCGGATGATCGACCAGTGCAGCACCTGTCGTGCCATCACCGGTCACGATGTTGACGACACCCGGCGGCAACCCCGCTTCGCGGCAGATTTCGGCGAAGGCAAGCGCCGTCAGTGGCGTGAATTCGGCGGGCTTCAAAACAATGGTGTTACCTGCTGCAAGCGCCGGCGCGATCTTCCAAGCCAGCATCAGGAGCGGGAAATTCCATGGAATAATCTGGCCGCATACTCCCAGCGGCCGAGAGACTGGGAACTCATCGCTCACCAACTCCGCCCAGCCGGCGTGATGATAGAAGTGGCGCGCCACCAGCGGAATGTCGATGTCGCGCGACTCGCGGATGGGTTTGCCATTGTCCATGGTCTCGAGCACCGAAAGGAAGCGCTCGCGTTTCTGGATCAACCGGGCAATCGCATAGAGGTGAAGGCTGCGGGCATGGCCGTCAAGCTTCGACCAGGAACCGAAGGCCTTGCGCGCGGCTTTCACCGCGGCATCGACGTCGGCGCTTGAGCCTTGCGCCGCGCGGGCGATCTCCGCACCAGTTGCGGGATTCATCACGGCAAAATACTGGCCATCCTGCGGGGCAACAAAGCTGCCATTGACGAAATGGCCAAACCCGGCCTCATGCGATCGCAACCAGTCGACAATGTGATTGTTC
>JANPCS010000591.1:0-4654 GCA_031431065.1 Hyphomicrobiales bacterium
GGCCTTGACCTACGATCCCGCAGCGATAGCGGCCATGGCAAAAGCGGATTGCCCCGTCATCCTCATGCATGCGCAGGGCGATCCCAAGACCATGCAGCTGGCGCCCGTCTATGAGGACGTGGGGCTCGACGTGTATGATGCACTCGAAGCCCGGATTGCGGCGTGTGTTGCGGCAGGCATCGCCAAAGACCGGTTGATCGCCGATCCCGGCATTGGTTTCGGCAAAAGCTTCCGCCACAATCTCGACCTGCTGCAAGCCTTTGCATTGTTCCATGGCCTCGGCGTGCCATTGCTCATGGGCCTGTCGCGCAAGGGCTTTATCGGCGCGCTGACCGGCGAAAAGTTGGCGGCAAACCGTGTCAACGGCTCGGTGGGAGGTGCTGTCTGGGCAGCCCTTAACGGCGCGCACATTCTTCGCGTGCATGATGTCAAGGCAACAGTCGAGGCGCTGGCGGTGGCCATGGCCGCGGTAGACCCGGATCGGTCTGGGCTCTAGTATAACATTCATTTTATTCATTGACAGTACGAATAGAACGAAATAACCGTATTTTGTTCTTGTCTCGGAGACTTCGGATGCCCAAGCCGCGCCTCGCCTCCACGCTGGATCAAGTCCAAAAGAACCTGTGCTCGTTCAATATGGATGATTCGAGCCTGATCGAGATCCTTGCCTATGTACGGCGTTGGTATGCGATTGAGACCGAGGCGGGCTGGATCTTCGGGCCGTCCAAGTTCATTGGCTATGCCGATATGGACGCCAAGAATTACTTCGCCAAGCACGATCAGCTAGATGGCCGGGTGACCGAGAAGAACCTCGAAACCTGGTTTGCCGAATTGAGTGGCCAGGACGGTCTCGCCGTAAAGCTTGCTTTGGAACTGCGAGACAGGCTCGCGCGCCGCGGTAAGCCGCTAAATGCCAAAGCTCGCATTCATGTTTTGAAAGAACTGGCGCACGACAGCAAAATCGCCAAGAAGATACTACACGGACCGGTTTCGCGGATCACTTTCGATGCCGAGATGCTTGGTGGCAAGCCATGCATCCGTGGCTTGCGGATAAGGGTGACGGACATTCTTGAAATGCTGGCTGGCGGGGCCACCCGTCAGGAGATCCTCGAAGACTTCCCCTACCTTCAAGACGAAGACATAACCGAGTCTCTGCAGTTCGCGGCAGGAGCTGTCGATCACCGGCATATCAAGGCGGCCTGAAATTGCGTTTCCTGATCGACGCGCAGCTGCCACCGAGACTGGCTGTATGGCTCAGATCGCGCGGTCATGAGGCCCATCACGTCCAGGAGTTCAATCTCGCAGCCAGCCCAGACCGCTGGATTGTTGTGCAAGCATTGAAAACGAAATCCGTGATAGTCACCAAGGACGCGGATTTTTCCAACGCAGCCATCTTGTCGCTTGGCTGCCAGGTGGTTTGGCTCCGCATCGGTAACGCGACAGTAAGCCATCTGTTGAAAAAGCTGGAGTCGGCGATCTCCGAAATAGAGCGATCGCTCGAAGACGGCCAAACGATCATAGAAGTGCTCGAATGACTCAGATCATTGCGACACGCATGGGAGGTTGACGATGGCTCGTAAACACTTTGGCACCGATGGAGTTCGCGGCACGGCCAATGCCGGAGCGATGACCGCCGAGATGGTGTTGAAGATTGGCATGGCGGCGGGCAATCTTTATCGCCGGGGCAACCACCGCCACCGCGTGGTGATCGGCAAGGACACAAGGCTGTCGGGCTACATGATCGAAAACGCCTTGGCATCCGGCCTGCTGGCGGCCGGCATGGACGTGTTCATGTTCGGGCCATTGCCGACGCCGGCCGTCGCCATGCTGACGCCCAGCCTGCGCTGCGATCTGGGCGTTGTGATCTCCGCCTCGCACAATCCGTACCAGGACAACGGCATCAAGATTTTCGGACCCGACGGATTCAAGCTGTCGGACGAGCAGGAACTCGAGATCGAGGCGATGCTCGATGACCCGAAATTGATGAGCATGGCGGCGCCTGACAAGATCGGCCGCGCCAAGCGCATCGAGGATGCGCAGGCGCGTTATATCGAATTCGCCAAGCGCACGTACCCGAAGGACATGACGCTCGATGGCTTGCGCGTCGTCATCGATACCGCCAATGGTGCGGCCTACCGCGTGGCGCCGGAAGCCTTGTGGGAGCTTGGTGCCGAAGTCTTCAAGATCGGCCACGAACCCAATGGCCTCAACATCAACGAGAAATGCGGTTCGACGCATACCGATGCGATGTGCGCCAAGGTGAAGGAGCTACGTGCCGACATCGGCATCGCGCTCGATGGCGACGCCGACCGCGTCATCATCGCCGATGACCAGGGCCAGGTGGTCGATGGCGACCAGCTGATGGCGCTGATGGCCACATCGTGGGCGAAGCGCGGCGAATTGAAGGGCGGCGGCCTTGTGGCCACCATCATGTCGAACCTCGGGCTCGAGCGTTTTCTGAGCGGACAGAAACTTGGTTTGATCCGCACCAAAGTTGGTGACCGCTATGTCGTCGAGCACATGCGCGCTCATGGCTACAATGTCGGCGGCGAACAATCGGGCCACATCGTGCTGGCGGATTTCTCGACGACCGGCGATGGCTTGCTGGCGGCCTTGCAGGTGCTGGCGGAAGTGAAACGGGCGGGAAAGCCGGTGAGCGAAGTGTGCAATCTGTTCACAGCCCTGCCGCAGGTGTTGAAGAACGTCAAGTTCAAACAGGGCAAACCTTTGGAAGACAATCAGGTGATCAAGCTCATCGCCGATGCCGAACAGCGCCTGGGCAAATCCGGCCGCCTGGTGATCCGGCCATCGGGCACCGAGCCGGTCATCCGCGTCATGGCGGAGGGCGATGACGAAAGCCTGGTGCGCAACATCGTCGATGAATTGTGCGGGGCTATTGCGAAGGCGACTGCCTGAACACCTAGCCAGACAGACGCCAGTGTGGTGCCCGGCGGCGCCCGTGTTAGTCTTCACTCTGGGGTCAAGGCGATGAACCTCAAGGAGTGGCCATGGGCAACTACATTCTATTAACCGATATCAACAAGCCGGATTCCAATGGCTTCTTTACGGGCGATGATTTTTCGACCGTCTATGTCGGCGCGGGCGCTACGATCGCCGGGGGCGCCTCTGGCCTGGCGATGTTGACGAATAACATAACGCTCACCGTTGCCGGCCATGTTTTCGGCCAGGGAACTGGTGTGGCCTTGGGCTACACTAATGCCGTCGCCGGCAGCGCCGTTGTGCTCGAAGGAGCGAGCGTCACCGGCGGGCAACGTGCAATGCTCATTTATGGCCAGGCATCGGTGGTCAACTTTGGAGCCATTGCCTCTGGCGTCGGCGATCCCATTTCAGCGGCCATTGAGACGAATATCTCAGCCGCTCTCACGCTGCTGCTCGAAAACCACGGGACGATTTACTGTGCACCACAACCTGGCGGCAGGTTTGGCGCCGCATTCCTAGGCGGTGTGGAAGCCGACACCATTGTCAACACCGGTCTCATACTGGGCCATGTCCTGACCGCAGGTGGCACCGACGACTATGACGGCCGCGGCGGGACGCTCAGTGGCACTATCGACCTGGGCACCGGCAATGACTCCGGGACCGGTGGGGATGGCGGCGAAAGGTTTCTGGGCAGTGCCGGTCATGATGAATTTGACGGCGGCGGCACGGATACTTACGATGGCAGCGCTGGCACGGCCCGGCTGACCGCCGATCTGGGCCTCGGCTATGTGGTCAGTAACGATCTCGGCAGTGATAGCGTCGTCAATTTCGAGAACCTGTTTGGCGGCAGCAATAACGATCTGCTGACAGGCGACCTCCTCGCCAATGTCCTGCGCGGCAACGGTGGCAACGACCGGCTGACCGGCCTGGGTAACGACGACCGCTTGGCGGGCGGCTCCGGCAATGATGTGCTGCTTGGCGGCGACAGCAACGACCGGCTGTCCGGCGACGATAGAGTCGACTTGCTGAATGGCGGCGCGGGCAATGATCGCCTGCACGGCGGTTTCGATATCGACACCATGACCGGCGGCGGCGGTTTGGATGTCTTCGTGTTCAAAGACCCCGAGGAAACGTTTGCGATCATCGGCCTGGGAAACGACACTATCACCGATTTCGTTCGCGGCCAGGACAAGATCGACCTGTCCGTTATCGACGCGAACAATTTCGATGCCGCTGGCGAACAGGCCTTTGTTTTCGTCGGCACGGCGGCGCTTACCTTGGCGGGCCAGCTTGGTTACCGGTTCGAAGGTGGAAATACCGTAATCTCGATGAACCCCAATTTTCCCGGCGAAGGTATCGATGCAATGGTCCTTACCGGCCTGATCGCCCTGACGGCAGCGGACTTCCTGTTGTAGAGGCCTTTCTACCGCGCCAGGCCCTTAGTGAAATCGGCGACATCCTTGTCCTTCACCATTGTCACTTGCGCCTCTGCACCTGCCGCCTTGTAAGCTGTGAGGTCGAGCATCGCGTAGCCTTCCGGCGGCAGATAGAGTTTGCCATCACAATAAAAGTAATAACCCCGATTCTGGATAAGCGCTGGCGCGAGCGTGCGTGGTGGAGTTCGGCTGCTTTGGGCTTTCTGGCGCGGCGTTGAGGGCGAGGGGATTCCCAAATCACTTCGAATGTGATTCCCGGGAGGTTGCGAAGCAACCCG
>JANPCS010000592.1:0-2155 GCA_031431065.1 Hyphomicrobiales bacterium
CTCAGCACAGCGATCTTCAGAGACAGCACCACCGCGTTGAGAATCTGGTCGTTTTGAAAAAGCTTGCCGTACCATTGCGTCGAGAAGCCGCCCCAGACGGTTGCCAGCCGCGACTTGTTGAATGAGAAGACGAACATCGACAGGATCGGCACATAAAAGAAAGCAAAGCCGAAACACAGGCAGCTGGCGAGGAAGATGGGCTTGCGTTTCATCGGTGGACCCCGCCTGCCTGCTGGGCACGGTTTTCGAAATAACTGTAGATCATGGTGGGCACCACCAGCAAGAAGAGCAGCGCCACGGCCACGGCAGAAGCCATCGGCCAGTTGCGGGCGGAGGCGAATTCGTCGCTGATGACGCGGCCGATCATCGGGTCGCTGGCATCGCCCACCAGGCTGGGAATGATAAGCTCGCCGGAAGCTGGGATAAACACCAACAGCCCGCCGGCGATGATGCCGGGGACCGACAGCGGTAGCGTCACATCCTTGAACACTTGCCAGGGCCTTGAGCCCAGATCCATCGCCGCCTCATTCAGGGTGAAATCAAGCTTCTCGAGATTGGCGTAAAGCGGCAGGATCATGAAGGGTAAGTAGGAGTAGACCATCACCAGCACGACGGCAAAATTGGAGTTCATCATCGGCAGGGATTTCAGCGCTGTGTCACCAGGCAGCATTGCGTTGATGATTGAAGTAAGGCCCTTGTTGAACCAGCTATTGGAGCCCAGCAGTCCCATCCAGGCATAGACCCTGAGCAGGAACGAGGTCCAGAATGGCAGGATCACCAGCATCAGCAGCACATTGCGCCAGGTCTTACTCACGCGCGTGATGCCGAGTGCCATGGGATAGCCGATCAACAGGCAGAACAGCGTGGCGATTGCGGCATTCCAGATCGACGTCAGGTAGGCGCGGATATAGAGCGAGTCCTCGAACAGCCGGGCGAAATTGTCGAGGCGCACATAGGGCCAACTTTCCAGATAAGCGATCGGCGGCGACACTTCGGCGCGCCGCGCCAGGCTCATCGCCACGACAATGATGAAGGGCAGCAGGAAGAAAGTCAGGAGCCAGAGATAGGGCACCGCGATGACAATATCGCGCCAACCTTTGCGATGAAACCAGGAGGAGAATTGCTGCATTGTGCCCAAGTTCAAGCCCTCAGCAGAATTGCACTTGCGGATTCAAACGACAGCCAGACGCGATCCTCCCAACCGGCCGCGCGGAGCGATCCGCCGCGGCTGATGTTGACGTTGTTGACCGACACCAGCGAACCGGACTCGAGGCTGACGCGGTAGAGCGAATCCTTGCCGAAGTAACCAAGAGCGCGCACCACGCCAGCAAAAGTATTGGCAGTGTCGGGCTTGTCGCGCGAAATCAGGATTTTTTCGGGGCGCACCGCCAGGGTCACCGTCTCGCCTTCCCGCGCGGCATCGGCCGCCACCGCGATATCGAGTCCAAGGGCCGGCACCGTGACGGCGAGGCCAGCGCCCGCCCGCTTCACCGCGCCTTCGAACATGTTGATCGAGCCGATGAAGCCGGCGACGAATTTGCTTGCCGGGTTTTCATAGACATCGGCCGGCGCGCCGATCTGGCGGATCTCGCCCTTGTCCATCACGGCGATGCGATCAGCCAGCGTCATCGCTTCTTCCTGATCGTGGGTCACCACAACGAAGGTGATGCCGGTGCGCTGCTGGATGTTCATGATCTCGAACTGCGTATGCTCGCGCAATTTCTTGTCGAGCGCCCCCAGGGGCTCATCGAGCAGCAGCAGCTTTGGCTGCTTGGCAAGAGCCCGGGCCAAAGCAACGCGTTGACGCTGGCCGCCTGAAAGCTGATGGGGCTTTCTTCCGGCATAGGAAGTCAATTGCACAAGATCGAGCATCTCGCGTACACGATCGGCACGTTGTGCCTTGCTCATGGTCTCGTGCGTCAGGCCATAGCCGACATTGCGCTCGACGGTCATATGCGGAAACAGCGCGTAGGACTGGAACATCATGTTGACCGGCCGGTCATAGGGCTCAACCCCGGTCATATCTTGGCCATCGATCAAGATACGGCCGGCGCTCGGGGTTTCGAAGCCGGCCAGCATGCGCAGCAAGGTCGTCTTGCCGCAGCCGGAACCGCCGAGCAGCGCGAACATCTCACCCTTGGTGATATCAAGTGAA
>JANPCS010000593.1:0-6120 GCA_031431065.1 Hyphomicrobiales bacterium
TGGAAGGCGCCGGTGAAATCGCCGGAGTACTTGACCAAGCCCGGATCCGTCATGACGACAAAGGCACTGGTGTTGATCGAGGTACTGATCGTAGCCATGAGTAACCGCCTTTCCTCCGAGATTCAGAAATTGCCACATTTCAGAAAGATAGCTGCCAATCGGCGCAATGGCTGTGACGCGGGTAACAGCTGCGACCGTTATCGTTACATGTTTTTCCTCGGGAGTCACGGCGGTTTCAGGCAATTCCCGGCAAGTTGGCGGGGCACCGCACGGCCCACCCTGTTACCCAGGTAACAGCTGCCGAAAAAATCTTCGTGCTAACCATCCGCGTTGTGTTAACTTTTTGGGTGCCTGACGAAAAACGGGGGTTGGAGTGAGGCTGCAGGACCAAGATTTGGTCGTGTGTGTTACGCGCCGGCGACGAAAATGGCCTGTGACGGGCCTTGTTCTTAAAGGGAGAAACAATCATGCAACAAAACCATATGATGAGAATGGCAACGCGGCTGGCGATGCTGACGCTTGCCGTCCTGGGACTGGCGGCAGCGGGCGCCACGGCCGCGACATTCAACCAACCGATGAATTCCAGTCCGATCGCGCTTTCGGCCGATCAGAGATTGCTGTGGGTCGTCAATCCCCACGACGACACCGTGTCGGTAATCCGGGCGCTGAACAACGAGGTGCTGGCCACCATATCGACCGGCGACGAGCCGCGCAGCGTGGCGCTCGATCCCGACAACAAATTCGCCTTCGTGGCGAATGCAGCCGGAAATTCGGTCACCGTCATCCGCATTCTCTCCGCCAGCGTCGCCAGTTTTTCGGCGATTGTGGACAAGACGCTGAAGACCGGTGCCGAGCCTTGGGATATCGTGATTTCTCCCGACGGCAACCGCGTCTTCGTGGCCAACAGCGGCCAGGACACGGTGACTGTCATCAACGCCGATACCCAGAAGATCATCGGCCAGATCAACCTGCGCAACAGTCTCTGCAATGACCCGGATCGCAGCCGCCGCTTCCAGCCGCGCGGCATGGCAATCATTCTCGCCAACACCCAGCTCTATGTGACGCGCTTCCTGTCCTTCACCAAGAACGTTGGCGGGCGCCAGGGCATAGACAATGGCAAGGAGGGTGCCGTCTGCCGCATCGCCATCAACACCGCGGCGACCACCATCAGCGGCTTTGTGCCGGCGCAACTCATCAAGTTCGCGCCACAACTGACCGGGTTTGCCGTGGATTCGACCGGCGACGGCGTTGCCGATCCGACCAAGGCCTTTCCCAATCAGATGCAGAGCCTGGTCATCCGCGGCAACAAAGGCTTCATGCCGAATGTCGCCGCTTCGCCCACCAGCCCGCTGGTCTTCAATAATGACACACAGGCATTCGTCACCGTGCTCGACAATATCGGCAGCGGCGTTCTGGCCGATGGCGGCTCGCTGAACCTGCATCTGGGAGCGCGCAATCCGGAGGCCGGCAAGACCAAACTGTTCTTCGCCAATCCCTGGGCCATTGCCTTCACCAACCAGTCCGGCAGAGGCTTTGGTTATGTGGTCTCGGCGGGCAGCGATCT
Source organism: Hyphomicrobiales bacterium (assembly GCA_031431065.1). Taxonomy (GTDB): domain Bacteria; phylum Pseudomonadota; class Alphaproteobacteria; order Rhizobiales; family Aestuariivirgaceae; genus Aestuariivirga. The sequence continues at coordinate 1,565 of JANPCS010000593.1, forward strand.
GCTGGTCAAGATCGCCATCAACGCCGGCGACGGGATCGCGTTTACCGTCGACGGCGACACCACCCGCTACATCGATCTCAATGACCCGACAAAACCCGCAACCAGCGGCGCCAATGCCGGTAAAAATCCGCAAGGCATCGTCATCACGTCCAACGGCCTGAAGGCCTTTGTGACCAATCAGGTGTCGGGCAATGTTTCGGTCATCGACACAGCAACCGACAAGGTCGTCGATGTCGTGCAAACCGCGACGCAGCCCTCGTCCGGTTCGCTCGCCGAGGAACTGAATATTGGCGCCGAGATGTTCTTTTCGTCGCGCGGCAATTTCGTGAGGCCCTCGGGAACGACTGTCTCGACCACCCAACGCCTGTCCTCGGAGGGCTGGCAAGCCTGCTCGAGCTGTCACTTCAACGGCTGGACGGACGGCGTTATCTGGCAGTTCGGTTCCGGTCCGCGCAAGTCCGTCAATCTTGCCGGCACCTTCAACCCGAGCAACCGGTCCAAGCAGAAGATTCTGAACTACTCGGCGATCTTCGACGAGATCGAGGACTTCGAGGCCAATATCCGCAACGTGTCGGGACCGGGTGCGCTGGCATCGGCGATCACCTGCCAGACCGGAACCGGCAGCAGCACGTTCGATCCGAACCATGGTCTGCTGATCGGCGACAATGGCGACATCAACGCGCCGCCCTGTGTCGTCAATTCGCTCGCCAAGGCCAATGCGGGACGCCAGCAGTTGTCGGTCGATCCGGTCGGCGCGACCGCCGCCGTGGCAGCCCTCACGGCCCTCAAGAAATGGGTGCAGTTTGCCATCCGGGTTCCCAATGGCCCGCTGTCCAGCGACGAAATTGCCGGCGGCGTTTCGCAAGCCACCATTAATGCCGGCCGCACGCGCTTTAATGCGCAATGCTCCAATTGCCACAACGGCGGACTGTGGAGCAAGAGTGTCAAGAACTTCACGTCGCCGCCGGCGTTCGGGCAGATCACCTGCGAGGTCGATCTGTTGACCGCCGCGCCGCCCGGATCGCAATGCGTGACCGCAAAGGTGACAGGCGATCCGGTCAGTGTGCAATATATGCGGCAGTTCCTCGAAGATGTCGACTCCTTCAATCTCGGCGTGCCGGGCAAGGGCAACGGCATCGGCAACAACATCGGCGCCGACGAAAAGGCTGCCGCCGCGCTGGTGGCGGGCGTGTCGCAAGCCCGCAAGGACGGGCTCGGCATCGACTACAACAACGACGGCCAAGGCGTGGGCTTCAATGTGCAATCGCTTTTGGGTGCCCACATGGTGCAGCCCTACATGCACAACGGTGCTTGCGAAACGCTGGCCTGCGTGGTGGGCGACGTTGGCCACCGCACCGGCAACGGCCGCTTTCCCGATCTCCTCAATACCGCGGCCAAACGCAAGGAAGTAACGACCTTCCTTGAATCGATCGACGCGGCGACGATACCGCTGAACTGAGCGGCCGGACAAAAATGACCGCGTCCGGAGCAATCCGGGCGCGGCTCAGTTTTTGCGCGCCATCGTCAGGCCGTCGCAGATCGGGGTCATGCAGATTTCGACGCGGGTGTCCTGAACCACCTTGGCGTTGAGGGCGCGGATCGCATTTGTGTCGGCATCGGTTTTGGATAGATCGGCGACATCGCCGCCCCACAGGGTGTTGTCGATGAGGATGAGGCCGCCGGGGCGCAACAGCTTGAGGGAGCCTTCGTAGTAGGCGTCGTAGCCGGTCTTATCGGCGTCGATGAATGTGAGATCGAAAGTGCCACCTTCGCCGTCTTTCAGGAGGCGCTCGATCACGGCGCTACCGCCGTCGAGGTGGAGGTCGATGCGGTCCACGACGCCGGCCTTGGCCCAGTATTTGCGGCCGATGCCGGTCCATTCCTTCGAGACATCGGCGCAGGTGATTTTCGCGGCACCGGCAAGTGCCATGGCCAGGGCCGAATAGCCGGTGAAGGTGCCGAACTCGATCACACGCCTGGCGCCCATGAGCTTCACCAGCAGGCCCATGAAGGCACCCTGCTCCGGCCCGATCTGCATGCCGGCCTGGGTGAGTGCTGCCGTTTCGAGACGAAGTTCCTTCAGGACTTCGGGTTCGCGATAGGCGTGGGCGGCGAAATAGTCATAGAGTGCGCCGGCGAGGCCGATGGTTTTTCCTGTCATGTCAATACCTTGTTGAGATGCGTTGATGAATTGAATCAAGTGCTGCGCCCAAAGTTCCGCCAGCCTCGAGGATTTTGCGTCCCTGCGCGGTGATGCCGCCTGGCGTCACCACGCCCCGGGCTACTTCGTCCATGGACAGCGTTGTTTCGAGCAGCATGGTGGCGTTGCCTTTCAGCGTTTCGGCGACGAGGCGGCGGGCGTCGTCTGCTGCAAGGCCGTTGGCTTCGAACCAGGACATGGCATCGCGCAGCATCAGCGTCGACATGCCCGAAAAGGCGCCCATGACACTTGCTGCCATATAGGTCTTGCCATCGCCGTAGACATGCACTGGACCCAAATATTGCAACAGCTCCATCGCCACGGCATTTTCCGGATGCAGGGCGCTGGGGCCGGCATTGTAGGCATTGGCAAGGCCTGGCATCATGGAAATGGCGGCATCGGCAGGATCGACGAGTTCCATCATGGTTTTGAGATCGATCCCGGCCATGACGGAGAGCACCGTCTGGCCGGGGCGAAAGTCGAGGCCCGACAGAAGTCCCGGCGCATCGGGCGGTAACAGGCTGACGATGACTATGTCGGAAGATTCGGCGATGTCCTGGTTCGCGGCGATGGTAGCGCCAAAGCGCTGCTGGAGTTCCTTGGCCTTGGCCGCGTTGCGGGGCGAAACCGTGATCTCATATGGCGCCTTTACCTTGAAGAGGCCCTCGACAAGGAAGGCGGCAAGATTGCCGGTGCCGATGAAGCCGAGCTTCATGGCAATTCGTCCAGCGCTTCACCAACGGCCTTTGCCGTGAAGGCGATGTCGTCTTCGGTGTGGACAATGGACGACAGCGAATGAAGACCGGCCGCCGGTGACATGTATACGCCCTTGTCCATCAACTTGAGTACGAAGTCGCGGAACTTGGTTCGGTCGGTGTGGGTGGAATAGTCGCGCATGTCGTTGATCTCGTCCTTCTCGGTGAAGAAGATCTGAAACATCGAGTTGACGTTTTGAACAATCAGCTTGTGGCGGTTGTGACCTTTCGAAACGCGGCGGATCTCACTGGCCATCATGGCTCCGAGATGGGCCAGTTTCTTATAGTTAGCCTTGTCATCCGCCAACATGATCTCAAGCATGCATTTGGTGACCGACAGCGCGAGACGGCCGGCGTTATGGGTGCCGTAGTGCAACACCTTGCCCCATTCGAAGCCCTGCATGACGTGATCGGGGCCGGTGATCGCCGCCATCGGCAGCCCTGCCCCCAGCGCCTTGCCATAGGTGACAATGTCAGGCTTCAGGCCATAGAGTTCGGCGCACCCGCCGGGTGCCACGCGAAAGCCCGTCACCGTCTCATCGAGATAGAACAGGCAGCCATATTGCTTGCACAGTTCCTCGATGCGCTTCAAGTAACCGGGCTTTGGCAGGATGACCCCCATGTTGGCCATGATGCCTTCGGTGACGACGCAAGCCGCATCGCGGCCGTGGGTTTCCATCGCGCGTTCCAACATCGCGGCATCGTTCCACGGCACCACCACGGTATCGAGCCACATTTCCTCGAGCACGCCAGCTGAATCGACAATGCGGATGGGATTGGTCTTCGGACCCATCATGGCCACGGGCATGGCATTGGTGTTGACGATCACGGAATCCCACCAGCCGTGATAATGGCCTTCAAACTTGATGATCTTGCGCCGCCCGGTGAGGCCGCGAGCCAGGCGGAAGGCGGCCATCGCGGCTTCGGTTCCGGTATTGGCGAAGCGCACTTTGTCTGCATGCGGAAGAAGTTCGGTCAGCATCTCGGCCACTTCGACTTCGACTTCGAGAGCAGTGGCAAAATGCGAGCCGCGGGCGATCTCGCGCGTCACCGTCTCGACGATTTTCGGATGCGCATGGCCAAGCGGCAGGGCGCCAAAGGCCATCATCCAGTCAATGTAGGAATTGCCGTCGACATCGTAGAGGCTTGCTCCCTCGCCATGCGACATGTAGCGCGGATGCGTGCCGAAGGTGGCAGGCCCGCGCGAGGCCGACGAGACGCCCTCGACGAGAACTTTCAGTCCGCGCTGGAACAGGGCTTCAGATTTCACGGTTGTCATGCGGGCTCCTGGTGGCGTGGCGGCTGCACAAACTGCTGGTAGAGCCAGCCGATGCCGACGAGGCACAAGCCGAGGCCAATGACGCTGGCGATGCGCAGCAGGCCCTCGAGGTTCGACATGTCCCAAAGGAAGACTTTCAACACCACCAGCACCATGACACCCAAACCGGCATAGCGGATGTATTGCCGAGCAAGCTTCAGGCCGGCAACGAAAAGTGCCAGCGCCAGCACCAGCCACACGGCGGAATAGGCATAGGACTCGCCGAGCGTAAGCGATTCAGGCACCATCACCGGGCCCTGAAACAGACGCTTGGTTTCGAGCG
>JANPCS010000594.1:0-1969 GCA_031431065.1 Hyphomicrobiales bacterium
CATGACCCGCGTCGCGACGACGGTCTCCAATGGCAGCCGCGGCATGAGTGCCTGGCTCCTGCGCCGCACCATTCAGCGCGCACCATCGCGTGTCGTCCTGGAAGCGATCGCCGTGGCGTTTCCCGTTGCCATGCTTGCGGCGACGCTGTGGTACGTCGATGCCGCGGTTCAGTCGATGACACCCAATGCGCTGTCCCATGTACAGGTCGAAATGCGCGCCGTGGCGAAATCGCTCGATGCCGACATCGCGGCCATCAGTTCGAAACTGGCGGCCGCACCCAATGTGAAGTCGGCCGAACCTTTCGCGGCGGCGAAAGTCCTGGTCTCGACGGCCAAGTCCGGGCAGCTGACGGCCAGGCTGTTCGCCGTCAACCCCGATTATTTCACGAAACATCCCTGGATCAAGCCGATCGAAGGATCGCTCGGCCAGGGCGTCATGCTGAGCCAGTCGGTCAGGGGTGCTGCCGAATTCGCCTCCGCCACATCGATCACCATCACGCTTCCGGGCGATGCGCCGGAGTTCAGCCTGACGCTGCCCATAGGCGGGGTGGCGGATATTCGCGATGCCACGACCTGGTTTTCGATTCCCTATGGCGAAGTGCAGGGCGATATCGTCACCGTGCCGCGCGCCATCATCATCGATTACAAGACCTTTGAAAGCAAAGTGCTGCCGACGCTGCGCGAGTGGGCAAAAGCTGGCGGACTGCCACCCTTTGAACCGGGGTCGAACGAGCTGCCCAACGCCAATCTCGAATCCCATGTGTCGATCGATCATGGCGCCTATCCGCCGGACCCGGGCCTCGCCTCGATCTGGACAGGTCAGCTGCAAAAGGCTCTGGGGCGCCAGGCGGGCTCTTCGGTGATCATTGCCGATAATGCCGCCGAGGCGCTGCTCGAAAGTCATGAGGATGCGATCAACGCCAAGATGCTGTTTCTCCTGCTGGGCATTCCCGGCGTCCTGGTGGCGGCGGCCCTCGGCCTGACCGGAGCCTCGGCGCTGGTTGAATCCTATCGCCGCGAGGAAGCGCTGCTGCGCATGCGCGGCGCCACCACCGCTCAGATCGCCTGGCTGGCGATGGTCCAGGCCGCGGTTGCCGGAATTGCCGGGTCGCTGCTGGGGCTCCTGGCGGCTGCCCTCGCGGTCAGCGTGGTGACCGGCCGTCCCGTCTGGCAGGGCGTGCCATTGGACGGACTGCTGTTATCCGCAGGCGCCGCCGTCGCCGCCGGTACATTCAGTACCGCCATACGAGTCTTGGGCTTGCGCCGCGCCAGCCACCGGGGCGATGTCGCGGAACGCCACTTGCTCAACCGCGGCTGGTTGCCTGCCTGGAGGATTGCCCGTCTCGATTTCGTGGCCCTGGCCGTGGGGGCGGTGGTACTTGCCATCAACGTGCTGGCGGGCGGACTGAAGCGCAGCCCGATCGAGGGCATGGCGTTGATGCTGTCGTGTTTTTTGGTGCTGGCGCCCGGTGCTCTATGGCTGGGGGCAACGCTGCTGCTGACGCGCGGGCTCCTCGCCGGTCTGGGGCGCTGGGCGCAACCAGAGCGCGCCCGGCCTCTGACATCGTGGACGGGGGCTAATCTGCGCTGGCTCGGACGAAGGCCCGCCCATGCCGGACGAGCCCTGATCACCGGCATCCTGGCGGTCGCTTTCGGCGTCGAAGTGCTCAGCTTTTCGGCCACGTACCGCACCGCCAGGGAGGCTGACGCCGTGGCCGCCATGGGCTCGGACTTGCGGGTGACACCGGGCGATCCGCGCTTTGCCCTACCAGATTTGGGACCGGACGTGGCGGCCGTCAGTCCGATCCGGCTGATCCCTTCGCGCATCGACACAGATCGCAAGACCCTACTTGCCCTCGACCTCAAGACTTACGCGGCCTCGGCGACAAGCCGTCCCCGCATGATCAGCGGCGAGGGCCTCGAAGCATTGGTGAAAGATCCCAATGGCGTGCTGATCCACCACGAAATC
>JANPCS010000595.1:0-4215 GCA_031431065.1 Hyphomicrobiales bacterium
CCTTTTTTAGCCGTTCGTCGCCGAAAAGCCCAAGCTCCGCCGCAGCCATCACCAATCCTCCGACCAGCCGAATCACCGCCCAACAGAATCATGGAAAAACCAGCACGGCCAGACCAAAAAGATGTGTGCATGCATTAGCCCCACAAGGGGGAGGGGGACTCCCCGTGAAGTGTTGGTTTATCAACGAAACTCTGCTTAGGACAGAGATGTCAGCTTCCTGAGCAGGAAGCAATCGACCGCCAGTTGGCCGGGCATTGCGTGTTGGCGCACAGAAAACCCGCCAGCGTCCGGCTGGGCACGGCATGCGCGAGATTGAGCGGCTGGCCAGCGCCATCATAGAGCGTGCTGACAATCATGCCGACCAGGCTGCCTTGCTCATCGAACAGCGGCCCGCCCGATTCGCCCTTTTGGGTGCTGAGCCGCAACACCATGGCATCAGGATAGCCAAATTTCCCATTGGTGCCGGGATAGCGCACTGCCTGGCCAAAACTCATCTTCTCGAATTCGCCGAGCCGCGCCGTATCGCCCTGGGCATGCGGCCGGCCGAGCGAATAGACCAGCTTGCCCTTGCTCAGGCAGCGATTGTCGGCAGGCGTCACCGGCTTTCCCGAAAACCCGCGCAGCCGGACAAGCGCCATGTCATTCTCCGGCAGCATGGCGACAACGCTGCCGCTGTAGACCCGGCCATTGGCGGCGCGGGCCGAAACGCTGTTGCCCCGGCGCTTGGCGACATGGGCGGCGGTCATGATGAATCCGGAGTTATCGACGACAAAACCACTGCCGGATGTGACGGCCACGCCCCGGTTGCCATCCTTGACGGTTTGCGAGCCTTGGTTGTTAGTCTCCGATACCACAAGCGTCACATAGCTCGGCCCCGAACTGCGCACCAGCCCGGCGATCCGCTCGGTACTGGCAACCGCTTCGCCCGGCGGCAGCGACGTCTGTTGTACTTGAAAATCGCGGCTCTCCGAATCTAGGTCCTGCGTGGCATCGCAGCCGCTGACTGCCAGCCCGATCAGGCCAGCTACAAGGATTCGGGAGAAAAGGGGCATGAAACACTCGCTATCGTGGTGATCTATGCCGATAAATCGCGGCGGCAGCAAGGCCTCCGTCTTGCCTGCGTCACAAAAAGAAACGGCCCGCCGAAGCGGGCCGTTCCCATCGACACTTGCTTAGGATTAGAAGCGCCAGACGGTGACGAGATCGGCAAAGATCTGGTCGTCTGCGTCTTCAGTCATCACGTATTCGGCTTCGAGACCGATGGTCAGCTGCGACACCGGATCATAGTAGATACCGGCGAGGATACCAGTGACCGAGTCGCCACTATAGTTCTGATCCGTATAACCAGCAGCAACTTCGGCGTGCACTTCATCGCTCAGGTTCACGCTGGCGAGTGCGGAAGCGCGCCAGAATTCCTGACCATTGTTGTACTGGCCCATCTGAGCGCCCAGCGACAGGTTGGCGATATCGCCCAGGGCGAAGCCGATACCAGCGCCGACACCGAAGGGATCGTCACCACCAGCAGCATCCTGACGGAAATAGCCGGAGATTTCACCATTGAACATGTCGCCGGCATACTTGATCTCACCAGCAGCGCCGAGGCTGTTGTCGCCACTACCGCCGCTGCCGGAGAAGCTTTGACCGGTGCCGGTCGCGTCTTCAAGAGCGATCGCCGCGGTGAACGGACCCGAAGCATAGGTCAAGCGCATCTGCGAGGTATCGCCGGGGTTCAGACCAACGTCGGCATTGTCCGTGTAGTAGCAGTTGCAGGCGCCATCATAGCCGTAGCCGATGTTGCCGAGCGAACCCGCGAAACCGCCGCCAAGCGTCAGTTCGGGGGTCATTGCCCACCAGCCCCACGCCTGTTCGATGTAGACGTCATGGTTGCCGCCAACGCCGCGAATACGCTGGCCATCGAAGTTGCCGCGGAATTCAACAGTGGCACCAACTTCACCAACTGCGGTTTCAGTCTTGCCGGTAACCTTGATCTGGCCGCGGGCATAAACATCGAGGTCTGCATCGCCGTCGCCACCATCATCATGATAGGCGATCGCCGCGCGGGCATAACCCGACCAGGTGATTTCGGTTGCCGCCGGAGCGTCAGCCGTCGGCAGAATGCTGATCACGGTTGCCGAGTTGCCCATCGCCAGAGCGTCCTTGCGGAGCACTTCAAAGCCCGGGATAACCGGCTGCGAGCCTTCACGGATCGTCAGCAGCTGGTAGCCGACGGGAACCGACGGAGCGGCTTCCATGGTGGCGACGCGGGCGTTGAGCGATTCGATCTGGGCCTTCAGATCGGACAGATCGTCGGCCTGAGCGCCGGCGGCCGAAACGGCAAGAGCCGCACCACCGAGAAGCGCCATTTTAAACATGTTCATTCTTGTTCTCCCAAGTCTCTGGAGTTTGAGTAGCCCCCCCATCCCCTGCAAACGGTGCTGGAAGGCGATGCACGAATGATCGAGCACGTAGGCTGTTGTCGCTGCAAATCGGCCCGAGGTCAACGCGCCAGTTGCCGGGAAAGCCAGAATTCCGCCGCATGTTACTCAATTGCCACAGTTTGAAGACACTCACCTGATGTTAGGATAGTCAAACGATATCAATATATTAAAGAATGGTAAAGAACGCCGTCCCAGGCAAGGCGGCGGCCGTCCTGGGGTTTGTTCACCGCTTCGCCACAATGTCCTTAAGGCCTGTGAATGCCTGCCGGAGGGTGGAATTGGGCGATTTAGGCGACTCGACTCAGGTGGCGCGTTGCATAATAAGGCGGTTGTGAAAGCTGGGGGTTTATCGATGCGATTCCGTCCGTCCAAATGGCTGCACTACTCGCCAGTGGCCATCCTTCCCTTCATCACGGCGCTCTATCTCCAGGGCCCGGCCTTGCGCGACGATATCGCCGAGCGGGTTGCGGGCAACCTGAGCAAGGCCGGGGCGGACTGGGCCAAAGTAAGTCTCGACGGCCGTGATGTGAAGCTGGCGGGCGATTCGCCGAGCGCCGAACAGGTTGATGCGGCAGTTTCCGCCGTGGTCAGCACTTACGGGGTGCGCCGGGTGGAGAGCACGGTCCGGGTTGTGGAACCGCCGCCCGCCGCCCCGGTGATCGCCCCGCAGTCCGGCATCTGGGGCAGCTTCGTCATTGCGGGAACCTGGCCGGAAGGCAATGGCAATGGCCTGACCGTTGGACTGGCTGGTGAAAATTGGACTTTGGGCAAGGCTAGTGAGTTAGCCTCGGACGGCGCCGGCAACTGGGCCCTGAAACCAGCCTTGCATCTTGAGCCCGGCATCTATGATCTCACGGCAACCGTCACCAGCGCCTCGGGGCTGGTTGTCAACGATAGCTCGAAGGATGAGATCACCGTTGCAGCTCCGCCGGAATTGAAGGCTCCGACCATTGAGTCGTTGGAAACCGCCAGCGCCACCCCGGTTATTCGCGGCAGCTGGGATCCAGCTGTCGCGACATCGCTTAAGGTCAGCATCGGCCAGACGATCTACAAACTCGGAACCGATGCCGCGCTCATAACCGCTGGCGGCAAGTGGTCGCTGAGCATTCCGCAGCCGTTGGCCGATGGCTCCTATGTTGTCATGGCCGAAGTGGGAGACGCTCTTGGCCGCGTGGTCAAGGCGGCTGCTCCGGCCAGGCTGCTCGTTGACACGACGCCTCCCGCGGCCCCGGTTATCAATCCCATGGTTAGTGACTGGCCGCTGAAGATCACCGGCACGTGGGACCGTGAGGATGCCACCTCGCTGACCGCCGCTCTTGCCGGCAGGACCTGGACTCTCGGCAAGGACAAAGCCATTGCCGCCGGCGGACAGGGCAATTGGTCCTTCACCCCCGATATCGACTTGAGGCCCGGCACCTATGATCTGGTGATCGAAATTGCCGACAAACTGGGCAACTTGGCGCGCGATGCCAGCACCGATGAAATCGTCATAGCACCTCTGCCCGAACTCAAGGCGCCAACGGTCGAATCGCAGATCACCAACACAGCGGCAGCAGTGATCACCGGCACATGGCCCGCCGCAGTCGCCAAAACCTTGTCGGTGAACGTCGGCAACACAGCCTATGCGCTGGGGACAGCGCGGGAACTGAGGATCGCCGGTGACAACTGGGCACTGGCGCTGCCAGCGCCGCTCGCCGACGGCGACTATGATGTCGCGGTAACGGCAGCCGACCCCCGCGGCCGTACCGTGACGTCGGCTTCACCCGGAAAACTGACG
>JANPCS010000596.1:0-1837 GCA_031431065.1 Hyphomicrobiales bacterium
TCTGCTTCAATCATAATTGGTCCTCATACCAGGTGCGGCCATCGCGTTCGATCAGCGCTATGGCGGCGGACGGCCCCCAGGTGCCGGATGTATAGGGCTTCGGCAGGTCGGATGACGCAGCCCAGGACTCGAGGATCGGATCGGTCCAGGCCCAGGCGGCTTCCACTTCATCACGGCGCATGAACAGCGACTGGCTGCCGCGGATGACATCCATCAGTAGCCGCTCATAGGCATCGGGATTGCGCACGCCGAAGGCATCGGCAAAGCTCATGTCGAGCGGCACGTGGCTGAGCCGCATGCCGCCGGGGCCGGGGTCCTTGATCATCAGCCAGAGCTTGACACCCTCATCTGGCTGCAACCTGATCACCAGGCGGTTGGGCGCAATCGGCCCCGCCGAGGCTTCGAACACCGAGTACGGGATCGGCTTGAAGGTGACGATGATTTCCGACTCGCGCGATGGCAGGCGCTTGCCGGTGCGGAGGTAGAAGGGCACGTTGCTCCAGCGCCAGTTGCCGATCTCGGCTTTCAGCGCCACGAAGGTTTCGGTCTTCGATGTGGCGTGGCCCAACTCGTCGAGGTAACCCTTGACAGCACCACCTTCCGCCGCTCCGGCGCGGTATTGTCCGCGTACGGAGAGATTTACCACGGCATCGCCGGTGATGGGTTTCAGGGCTTTCAGCACTTTCAGCTTCTCGTCGCGGAGCGCGTCCGCCGCGGTCGAGGTCGGCGGCTCCATGGCGACGAGGCACAAGAGCTGCAGCATGTGGTTCTGCACCATGTCGCGGAGTGCGCCGGCGGTATCGTAATATCCCGCGCGGCCTTCGACACCCAGGGTCTCGGCGACGGTGATCTGCACGTGGTCGATGTGGCCGGAATTCCAGATGGGCTCGAACAGCGCATTGGCAAAGCGCAGCGCCATCAGGTTCTGCACCGTCTCCTTGCCGAGATAATGGTCGATGCGGTAGATCTGCGGTTCGCTGAAGACCTTGCCGATCGACGCGTTCAGGGCCTTGGCGGAAGCGCCGGATTTGCCCAGCGGCTTCTCGATCACCACGCGGGTATTTTTGGTCACCAGGTTGTGGGCGCCGAGCCGGTCGCAGATCGGTCCGAAGAGATCGGGGCCGACGGCCAGATAGAAGACGCGGATGCGCTCGGGGTCCTGCAAGGCTTTTTCGAGGTCGAGCCAGCCGGTTTCCTGCGAGGCTTCGGCGGCGACGTAGGTCAGGCGTTCGAGGAACCGCGCCATGGTGTCGGCGGGCCGGTCGGCTTCCGGCACATGAGCTTCGATGGCGGCTTCAGCAAATTTATGGAATTCATCATTGGTCATCGCCCGGCGCGAAGACCCGATGATGCGGGCACCCGGCGGCAGCTGGCCCTGCAGGTCGCGGTGAAACAGGGCGGGCAGCAGTTTGCGCTGCGCCAGATCGCCGGTGGCGCCAAAAACCACAATGTCGAACACCTCGACAGGAATGATGCGGGGGGTCATGAAAGTCTTTCCGCTGAATTCTGATGTGCGCCGCTCAAATAGCGCTTTTCCAATGCCAGTCAAATAATACCACAATATGTCAATGCAAGTGATTTATTGCCTTCCCCGCCAAAATACCCCATAGTTGCTGCAAATTCAGAGCGTTGGGGAGGCCCCTATGATTGTCTGCTGCGGCGAGGCGCTGATCGATTTTCTGCCTGGAAAATCGGCAGAAGGTGACGCCGTCTACCAACCCTTCTGCGGCGGCTCGGTTTACAACACGGCAATCGCGCTGGGCCGCCTGGGCATCGGCACCGGCTTCTTCAGCGGTCTGTCATCCGATTTCTTCGGCGACATGCTGCGCGACGGGCT
>JANPCS010000597.1:0-4534 GCA_031431065.1 Hyphomicrobiales bacterium
CCGCAAGATCACCATGGGCGAAGGCGCCATCCCGAAGAGCTGGTATAACATTGCGGCCGACCTGCCGGTGCCCGTGCCGCCGCCGCTGCATCCAGGCACATTGCAACCGGTGGGCCCTGATGATCTGGCGCCGCTCTTTCCCATGGCCCTCATCATGCAGGAGGTCAGCCAGGAGCGCGACATCGCCATCCCCGAGCCGGTGCGCGATATCTACCGCATGTGGCGGCCGACGCCGCTCTATCGAGCCCACGGCCTCGAGAAGGCCTTGGGCACCACGGCGAAAATCTACTACAAATATGAGGGCGTGAGCCCCGCCGGCTCGCATAAGCCTAACACCGCCGTGCCGCAGGCCTTCTACAACCGCGAGGAAGGCGTTCGTAAGCTGGTCACCGAGACGGGTGCTGGTCAGTGGGGGTCGTCGCTGGCCTTTGCCGGCGCGCTGTTCGGCATCGATGTCAAAGTCTACATGGTGAAGGTCTCCTACAACCAGAAGCCCTACCGCCGGGCATTGATGGAAACCTATGGCGCAACCTGCGTCGCCAGTCCCTCGCTCGAGACCAATGCCGGGCGGCAAATCCTCAGCCTCAATCCGGAGTCGAACGGCAGTCTCGGCATCGCCATTTCGGAGGCTGTCGAAGTGGCGGCCACCAACTCCGATACCAAGTACGCGCTGGGCAGCGTACTGAACCACGTGCTGATGCACCAGACGGTGATCGGCATCGAGGCGATTGAACAGATGCAGCGCTTTGGCGCCGAGCCCGATATCATCGTTGGCTGCACCGGCGGCGGCTCGAATTTCGCAGGACTGACCTTTCCGTTCATCGGCCAGCAGCTGCGCGGCGGCCGGAAAATCCGTGTCATCGCCGCCGAACCCGCCGCCTGTCCATCGCTGACGCGCGGAAAATATGCCTATGACTTCGGCGACACCTCGCACCTGACGCCGCTGGTGAAGATGCACACGCTAGGCTCGACCTTCATGCCGCCGGGCTTCCATGCCGGGGGCCTGCGCTATCACGGCATGGCGCCGCTGGTCTCGCACCTGAAGGAACTGGGGTTGATCGAGGCCGAGGCCTATGCGCAGAACGCCTGCTTCGAGGCGGGCGTGCTGTTTGCCCGCACCGAGGGCATCGTGCCCGCACCCGAAGCCAACCATGCGGTGCGCGGCGCCATCAACGCGGCACTGAAAGCCAAGCAGGACGGCACCTCGCCCACCATCCTCTTCGGCCTCTGCGGCCATGGCCACTTCGACAGGCAGGCCTACATGGACTACCACGCGGGGAAACTTGAGGACCGCATGTACGACCAGTCGGCGCTCGATGAATCGCTGGCGGGGTTGCCGAAGATCGCCGCGGAGTAAAAGCTGCGGGGCGGCTTAATTCGCCGCTTCGCTCTCGATCTTCCAGCGGCCGTCCTGGCGCACCAGGCCGAGGGTGATTTGCGCGATGCCGGTGAGCGGCGGAGCGCTTTTCTTCTTTGGCCAATATTTGTAGCCGAGGCTGAAGCTTACCGTGGCGGTGCCGGCATCGAGGAAGCTGGCTTTCAGCGAATTGGGTGTCATGCGCAATTGCCACCTGTCGAACTGGGCAAACCATTGCGCCTTGATATTTGCCATGCCGGCGAGGCTGAGCCGATTGCCAAAACTGGTGGCCGGATCGGTGAAGAGTTCGGTGGTGAGCGCCTCGATATTATCGGGTTCGGGTTTCAAGTAGCGCTCGGTGATCAGGGTGCTTATCTCGGCCAACGACTTCGACTCCGGGTCATCGGAAGAAGACTCAATCGATGCCGAGCGCGTTGCCAGCTGTTCGACCGGCAGGAAGCTGAAAGGTTGGACCAGCAACCCCTTGGCATCGGGCGACTGGAAGTCCTTGGTGGCCTCCTCGACCTCGGCCTTGACGCGGCCCATCACCACTTCAACGGTTGCACCCGGTGTATCGAGGTGTTTCAGCAGTGCGACCGCAAAGGGTGAATTGCGGCCCTCGCCGTCGAGCGCCACGGCGCCATCTTGAGCGGAATAAACCGTGTAGGCGCCGGAATAGGAATTGGCCACCGCCAGACCTGATGAGGCCTCGCTGGCGCCACGCGTCGTGACGGAGGGGCCGCGCCCGAACGGGTTGTTGCGGCAGGCATCGAGGATCAGCACGTTGACCGGCGTCGATGCCTTCATCAACTCCACTACATCGTCAATCGAGATCGACTCGAATTTCAACCTGGCGGGCGCACTCAGGTTGGCGTCCGTCGGCACGATAAAATTCCGCCCGGCGACCGAAATGCCATGCCCGGCATAATACAAGATGCCCGCCTCCGCCCCCTCGAGTTGATCGGAGAACTCGCCAATCTTGCGCTCCATCTCGCGCTTACCAAGATCATAGCCATCGACAACCGTGAAACCGAGGCCGCGCAGCTTCGCGGCGATGTCCTCAGCATCATTGACGGGATTGGCAAGCTGCGTGACGCCTTGATATTGCGCATTGCCGATCACCAGCGCCACGCGGCCTGCGGCGGCAGCTCCGGCAGCAGTTCCGAAGGCCACGATCACCATCGCCAAAATGCGCGCCAGCAACCTCATGGGGGCAGATTAAAGCATTGCCGCTCCGTCCAAGCAAACCGCCCCTACTTCTTCAGCTTCAAGGCGATGAAGCGCATCTCTCCGGCCTTGCCGCCCTTGGCGACGAGCAGCAGGATAGAGCTCTTGTTGGCCTTCTGGGCCTCCTCGATGCGCGCCGAGATATCGGCCGCACCCAGTACCTGCTTTTCACCCGCCTCGGTGATGACGTCACCGGGCTCCAGGCGTTTCTCGGAAGCCGCACCATCAGCCGCGACTTCGGTGATGACGGCACCTTTGAGTTCGGCATCGACAGCAAACTTGGCGCGCAGCTCGTCGGTCATCGAGCTCAGCGTCATGCCGAGGATGGTGACAACAGCAGGTGCCGGCACAGACGTGCCCTTGCCCGGATCGGCGGCGGCGATCTTCTCGCCGTCCTCGAGCCGCCCCACCTCGGCCATCACCATGACCTCCTGGCCCTTGCGCAACAGCTTCACCGGAACCTGTTTGCCGATCTCGGTTTCGGCCACGACCTTGGGCAGGTCGCGCATCGAGTTCACCGGGCGGTTGTTGAACTCGACAATGACGTCGCCCGGCTGGATGCCGGCCTTTTCGGCGGGGCCGGTCGGTGTCACATCGGCGACCAGTGCGCCACGCGCCCGGTCGATGTTCATCGATTCGGCGATCTCGTCGGTGACCGCCTGGATCTTGACGCCCAGCCAGCCGCGCCGCGTCTCGCCATATTTCACCAATTGATCGATGACGTTCTTGGCGGTGTTGGCGGGCACCGAGAAACCGATGCCGACCGAGCCGCCGGTGGGTGAAAAGATCGCCGTGTTGATGCCAACCACTTCGCCCTTGAGGTTGAACAGCGGGCCGCCGGAATTACCCTTGTTGATGGCCGCATCGGTCTGGATATAGTCGTCGTATGGACCGGCATTGATGTCGCGGTTGCGCGCCGAGACGATGCCCAAGGACACCGAACCGCCAAGCCCGAAGGGGTTGCCGATGGCCATCACCCATTCGCCGATGCGCAGGTGGTCGCTGTCGCCGAAACTGACAGTCGGCATGGGTTTATCAGGCTTGACGCGGATCACCGCGAGATCGGTCTTGGGATCGCGCCCGACCAGTTCCGCCTTGAGAATGGTATCGTCCTGCATGTGGACTTCGATGGTATCGGCGCCCTCGACCACATGATTATTGGTGACAATCAGGCCCGAGGCATCGATGACAAAGCCGGAGCCCATCGAGGTCATCGGCCGGGGATCGGCATTCTCGCCCTGCTGGCGCTTCAAAAACTCGTCGAAGAAATCCTTGAACGGCGAGTTGTCCGGGTCGCCAGGTGGCGGGGTTGGGAGCTGCGGCGTGGCTGTGGCGGTGCTCTTGGTTTCGATGGTGATCTCCACCACTGCCGGCAGCAGCTTGTCGGCAAGATCGGCGACCGACGGCAATTCCACGATCGGCGCCTGGGCCAGCACCGGCACCGCTGTCATTAGGCCCATCAGTCCCAGGCCCACAATGCTCGCCGCCGCCATCCGCGCCATGCCAAACCTGCCGTTCATCTCTGCCGTCTCCACTTCGCGATGCTTTACGTGAAAATACCGCGCACCAGCCAGACGATAGCCACGCCCAAGGCAATGGCGCCCACCCCGCCGTAGCGCAACTGGTCGTCGCTGAGCTTCTGGAACGCCAGCATCATGGCCTTCAACTGCCCCGGAACCAAGGCATAAAGAAGGCCCTCGATCACCAGTACGAAACCGAGGGCCATGAGAATTTCCGCCGTCATTGCGCTTGCGGCGCAGCTCCGGCGGGACGCTTACCTCCGAAATATTTGAAGAAGTCGGAGTCGGGCTTCAACACCAGCGTGGTGCCGTCGGTCGCCAGGCTCTTTGCATAGGCTTGCATCGAACGGTAGAAACTGAAGAACTCCGGATCCTGCTGGAACGCCCGGGCGAACTCCTTGTTGCGGCCGGCCTCGCCCTCGCCGCGCAA
>JANPCS010000598.1:0-3438 GCA_031431065.1 Hyphomicrobiales bacterium
CCAGGCGCTTGAAGAAGGTTTTGACCTCAGCGCAGTTCAGTACCTGGTTGTGGCGGCCACGCGATTCGATCCAGGCGGATTTCAGTGAGACGGCTTGGTCGATTGCCTGGTCGGTGGCAAGTCCTGGGCGCAGTATCTCGAAGACGACTGGCCCAACTGCATCCTCAAGCGACTTGCGGTATTTCTTGCGGCGTTTGCGCTGCACGGCTGAATAGCGCGCATCGTAGGCCGCCTCATCGGCATAGGCCGAGAGATCGAGCCAGGGCGCCTGCTCGGGCAATCGGGCATCGCGGAAGACTTTCTGGAGGAAAGGGGCTGAGGCCGCATCAGCGCGGACGTGACGCAGCCGGATGGCATCGACGCCGGGTGTCTGCCGCAGTTCGGCCAAGGCCTTGGCCATCCAGATTTCCGGGTTTTCGGCCTTGTCGACCAGAACATCGCCATATTGCGAGACCGGTTCCGACATCCAGCGCAGGATGGTGAGCGGCCCGGCCTTGGCGCGCATCAGAGGCCAAGCGAACACCAGCTGACTGCCGCGGTACCCCAGAACGATGTGCAACGGCGAGGGGCCGGCAGATGCGCCATAGACAAGAGCCCAGGTGTGCAGCCAGTCGAAGCTCTGAAAAACATTGCTGTGATGCGGGCTGTTGGCTTCAAGCTGGCGCCAGCCGGATTCGAGGGCTGCCAAGTCAGCGGCATCGCTGAGGATCGAAATCCGGGTCACATGCGGCATGGTCAGGACCGGCGCCGCCGTCACAGGCTCTGCTTGACGCAAACCCTGGACGCCGCGTTCAGCCAGATCGAAATGTGTGTCCGCCATGAAATCCCAACTTACGGCGCGTATTGTTGCAGGCAATTCCTGCCAATCCATTTACCGCTGCGAAGACAGCGAACAGAGGGTTAACGCCGCCCTGACGCAAACAACGAGGCCCGGAACCTTGGTCCCGGGCCTCCGAAGTCCATGGAGGCAACGAATCATGGATTGGCGGGTTCGGCCGGGGCGGCGGGTGGGGCCTCGCCTGCGGGAGCATCGTCCTGCTCCGTCATGCCTTCGCCCATTCCTTCGCCCTGGCCTTTGCCGTGTTTGCCCTTGTGACGCTTGCCGTGACCTTCGCCGCGCTGCGGGCGATCCTCGCGGCTGAGAAATCCATCGCCGTTGCGGTCGCGGTTGGCCACCATCATGGCCATTGGCTGCTTATATTCATCAAGCGTCACCTGACTGTTGCCATCGCGGTCGAAGAATTGGAATTCCCGCACCATCTCCTCGCTGCGGGCCTTCAGCCACAGGGCCTTGAACTCGTCGAGCGACAAGGAGGCATTCTTGTCACCGTCGAATTCGCCGTGCCAGCTGGTGCGGTTCTGATCGATCTCGGCTTGGGCGAGCTTGCCGTCCTTGTCGGCATCATAGCGCTCCATCATCTGCATGGGGCCGTGGCCCATGCCGTGACCCATCCCGTGGCCCATGCCCCACATCCGGCCACCGCCCATGCCGGCATTGGCGAGGCCGGCAATGCCGGCAAGCCCCAGGAGGCCTGCGGCGCCGGCGATGATCATCACTTTGGTTTTCTTCTGCATATTCTAGCTCCATAGGTTGTCCAATGGTTGCAAGACGCGCGGCACACGCCGGTTCCGTCTCCGCCGCAGATGAATTCGCGGTAATACGCAATTCAAAAATGTGCGCGGCAGCAAACAGATTTGCTCAGCGCAGCAGGCTGAGGGGCCGGATCTTCGGGCACGCCTTGTTCCGCCGTCATTGCGAATTGGGCTCTCCACCCGTGCTCACCAATTCACGCATCAGGCTGCCGAGCGTTTCCTTGGCGGAGGTTTCCTGCGGGATCGGACGGCAGACATCGCGCGCCGCGAGGCCGACGCGGGCCGTGAGGATACCATTGACCGCACCTTCGCCAAAGCGCGACGAGAGGCGGCCGATAAGGCCCTTGCCCACGACGTGCTGCAACAGGTTGTCGGAGAGGGCGAGACCGCCGGTGACGGCGAGATGGCCCAGCACCATGCGCGCCAGGCGCAGCGTCGCCAGCAGTGATGGCCTGCCGCCATAGAGCGTTGCCACCTCGCGCATCATGCGGAGATTCAAGGCCGCGACAAAGAGAATGTCGAGGGCGGCGGTCGGCGTTACAGTGGTGAGCAATGTGACGCGGCGGGCGGCATGGGCGATGATGCGGTGGGCTTCATCGTCGCGCGGCGAGACGAGATGGCGCTCGGCCAGTTTGATGCGGTCGCGGCCATCGATGATGTCATCGGCATATTGTTTCAGATCCTGCAATCCGATGCGGGCATCGGCGCGCGCCGCATAGAGGCCTTGCAGTTGTGCCACGGCGCGCTTGGCGGTGGCGCTGTCATCGGTGTTGAGGGCGTGGGCGGCATCGGCCTGGATGTGCTCGATGCGGTGCAACCGGGCAAGCGCCCAGACCTCGCGCAGGATGATGACAAGTGCGGCAAGACCGGCAATTCCCGCAACGCCGAGCGCCATCCACCCGAGAATGGCGGAACGGGCGAAAAACTCCTCCACCAATTGGGTGATCGCCAGACCGGCCCAGAGCGAAACCAGAGTGGCGAGCGCACCGAGAAGGATGCCGCCCCAGCGCATGGAGCGGGAAGGGGCAGGCGGTTTCGGCGGAACCACGATCAGAGCTGCCTCATCAGGTTCCGGCTCGAAGGTGATGCCGGTGATGGCGCGCGGCTTGCGCTTTGGAGTTTCGGCGGGCTTTGCTTGCGGCTCCGAGGCCGCAATGACGAAAGCCTTCGGGGTGCGGTGGCTTTCGGTCATTGGAAACGGTCTCCCAGCAGAAACTCCATGGCACGGTCGAGGCGGATATGTGGATAAGCGCCATCTTTCGCGGGCGGCGGGCGGAAGCGGATAAACTTCAGGCCGCCCTCCAGCGAACCGTCAAGAGCATTGCGGGCTTCGGCCGGCAAGTCGCCGGGGAAGATCGCCGCTTCGGTTTCACCGTCAAAGTTGCTGGTGCCGAGGACCTCACCCTGCAACGGCATCCCAACGATGCACTCCAAGGTCTCGGTTTTCTGCTTGACGCTGGCTTCGCGCGTCGCCCGGATGGCGGCCAAGGCCGCGACATCGACTTCTGCTCCGGCATATTCGGCCTTTGCCATGGCCTCTTCGACGATGAGCTTGAGAATGTTCTCAAGCTTGTCATGGCTGGTGTGATGCAGCAGGTCGGCCTTGGTGGCGGCGAACAGGATGCGATCGATGCGGCGGCCGAAGAAGTTCGAAACAATCGAATTCGAGCCCTGGCGAAAACAGGTGAGGATCTGGGTCAGGGCGTGCTGCAGGTCTTTCACGGCGCCTGCTCCGGCATTGAGCGCCGTCAGAGTGTCGACCAGCACGATCTGCCGATCGAGCCGGGCGAAATGGCCGAAGAAGAAGGGTTTCACGATGGTCGAGACATAGGAGTCATAGCGCCG
>JANPCS010000599.1:0-10291 GCA_031431065.1 Hyphomicrobiales bacterium
ATGGCCGTGACATTGCGCGGCGATGCGCCGGGAAAGGCGGAGGCGCGCGGATCGATCCAGATGATGTCGAACGCGAAGGGCGCCAGGGCCAGCACCAAGGCGCGGCCGACGTGGCCAGCGCCGAACAAGTAGACTCTGCTGGGTGACTCCTGTTCAGCGGACATGCGCTCTCGAATAGTAGCGATGGATGAGCGGTCGAAACATTCGGTTAAGAGTTCGACGCGGCCGCCGCAGCATTGGCCGAGTTCTGGCCCAAGTGCATGACTGGTGCGGCGCGAGCCCGGGCCCTTGGCCAGCATGGCTTGAGCCGTGGCGATGGCGCGCCATTCGAGTGCGCCGCCGCCGATGGTGCCGTGATAACCGTCCGCCGTCACCAGCATGCAGGCGCCTTCGTCGCGCGGGGCGGAGCCAAGCGTTGCCACCACCAATACGAGCGCGCAGCGCCGGTCGCGTTCCAGCGCGGCAAGTATCTGGCCCCAGATCTTCATGCCGCCATTCCCTTCACCGCCCGCAATATGGCCTCAGGCGTGGCAGGCGCGTCAAGGGCTGGAATCCGGCCCGGTTTCAGGCTGGCGATGGCATCGAAAATCGCCGTCCACACGGAAATGCCGAGCATCAGCGGCGGTTCGCCCACCGCCTTGGAGCGGTAGATGGTGTCTTCCTTGTTGCCGTTCGACTCATGGAGCCGCACGCGAAAATCGGCGGGTACATCGGACGCGCAGGGAATCTTGTAGGTCGACGGCGCATGGGTGCGCAGACGGCCCTGGTTATCATAAACAAGCTCCTCGGTGGTGAGCCAGCCCATACCCTGCACGAAGCCGCCTTCGACTTGCCCCAGGTCGATTGCCGGATTGAGCGAACGGCCAACGTCATGCAGAAGATCGGCGCGGTCGACCCGCATCTCGCCGGTCAGCGTGTCGATGGTCACTTCGGCACAGGCCGCGCCATAGGCGAAATAGAAGAATGGCCGGCCCTTGGCCTTGGCGCGGTCCCAGTGGATCTTCGGCGTCGCATAAAATCCTGTCGAGGACAGCGAGACGCGCGCCGCGCGCGCCATGAACGCCAGTTCGCCAAAACTCACGGATTTGCTGCCGATCAGCACCCGTCCCGCCGCGAAACGGAGGCGCGCCTTCGGCACCTTCCACTTCTTCGCGGCAAATTCCGTGAGGCGGGTCTTGATGATGGTGGCCGCCTGTTTCGCCGCCATGCCGTTCAAGTCGGCGCCGGAGGACGCGGCGGTGGCGGAGGTATTGGGAACCTTGCCCGTTGTCGTGGCGGTGATGCGGACCGACTCCACATCAATGTCGAAGACCTCGGCCACCACTTGCGCCACCTTGGTATAGAGCCCCTGCCCCATTTCGGTGCCGCCATGGTTCAGATGCACCGAGCCGTCGGTATAGACGTGAACGAGGGCGCCCGCCTGATTGAAATTGGTGTTGGTGAAGGAAATGCCGAATTTCACCGGCGTCAGCGACAGGCCCTTCTTCAGAACAGTATTGACCGCGTTGAAGTCAACCACCTGCCGGCGGCGGGCGCGATAATCGGAAGATGTTTCAAGCTGCTCGATGATGTCGAGCGCGATGTTGTCCTCGACCGTCATGCCATAGGGCGTCACATCGCGGCCGTCCGTGTACAGATTGATCTTCCGCACATCGAGCGGGTCAATGCCAGTCTTGACGGCGATGGCCTCCATCATACGTTCGGCGAAGATCATGCCCTGCGGTCCGCCGAAGCCGCGGAACGCGGTGTTCGAGACCGTGTTGGTCATCAACCGCCGCGAACCGATGCGCGCCGCCGGGTAATAGTAAGCATTGTCGGCGTGAAACATGGCGCGGTCGCAAACCGGATTGCTCAAATCCGCCGAATAACCACAGCGCGCCAGGAGTTCCACATCGACACCCTTGATGCGGCCCTTGTTGTCGAAGCCGGCGCGATAGTCGATGCGGACGTCATGGCGCTTGCCGGTCATCATCATGTCTTCGTCGCGATCAAGCCGGCACTTGGCGGGCTTTCCCGTCACATGCGCCGCCAGCGCCGCAAGACAAGCCCATTGCGCCGCCTGACTCTCCTTGCCGCCGAAGCCCCCGCCCATGCGGCGGCACTCGGCGGTGACGCTGGCACTCGGCACATGCAGCATGTGGGCGACAAGATGCTGAACCTCGGCCGGGTGCTGGGTGGAACAATGCACCAGCATGCAGCCCTGCTCCTCGGGGATCGCGAGGCTGACCTGGCCCTCGAGATAGAAATGTTCCTGGCCGCCGACCCGGAAACTTTCCGCGATCACGTTGGCCGAAGACGCCAGGGCCTTCTTCACATCGCGCTTCACGAAGGCATAGGGTTCGCCCACGTCCCTGGTCTTCATGGCGATGGCATCATCAACCGTCACGGCGGGCGTGGCCGTTTCGATGGCGATCACCGCCAGACGCGCGGCGCGGCGGGCCACTTCGCGCGTCACGGCAACGACGGCGAAAATCACCTGACCATGAAAGGCGATGCCGCCATCGGCAAGAATGGGATCGCCACCAACCGTCGGGCTGCATTCGTTGGCGCCCGGTATGTCTTGAGCCGTCAGAACCGCGATGACTCCGTGAGCCTTGCGCACCGCAGCGAGATCGAGCTCGGCGATGCGGCCCACGGCGGCATCGCGCGCGAAGCCGGGATAAACATGGAGCAAGCCTTCGGGCTCGCGCATGTCGTCAATGTAGATGGCGCTGCCTTGCACATGTAGATCAGAACTGTCATGGGCAATTGACTTGCCGACGGTGCGGGTTTCGAGCCCACGTTTGGCCTGAACCATCACGCCACCGCCCGGCGTTGGCCCGTGACGCGGGTTGCGGTAGCGCTTCCCGCCACTTCCATCAGCGCTTTTTTCACCAGGCCCTGCGCCACGTCCATGCGATAGGCGGCAGACGCCCGCATGTCGCCGATCGGCTGGAAGTCCTGTGCCAAAGTAGCAATCGCCGTGGACCAAGATGCCACATCATCAAGCGAGGCACCGGTCAGTGCCGCTTCGGCCGTTGCGGCGCGCTTGGGCGTTGCCGCCATGCCGCCAAAGGCTAAGCGGGCCGAGGCGATGCGGCGCCCCTCCAGCCCGAATTTGAAAGCCGCCATGACGGCCGAGATATCCTGGTCGAAGCGCTTGGTTATCTTGTAGGCCCGGAAGGCTTCATTTGCCTTGAGCTTTGGCACGTCGATCCGCCAGACGAGTTCGCCAGGCAGCCGGTCCTGCTTGCCATAGGCCATGAAGAAATCCTTGAGCGGCATCTGCCGCGCGGCATCGCCATGGCGCAGATGCAAGGTGGCGCCAAGGGCGATCAGCATTGGCGGCATGTCGCCGATGGGCGAACCATTGGCGATGTTGCCGCCCACCGTGCCAGAAGCGCGGACATGAACCGACCCCAGCCGCCGCAGCACTTCGCGCACGTCTTCATCGAGACCGCCGAGAGCGTCGCTTGCTTCAGCATAAGTGGCGGCGGCGCCGATGGCGATATGATCGGCATTGTCCGCTACGTCATGCAGGGCTGCGACGCCGCCGGTGAGGATGATTTTCGGCAACACACGCATCTGCTTGGTGATCCACAACCCGACATCGGTGGCCCCCGCTACGATGGTGGCATCGGGATGATTGGCGGCGAGCCGCGTCAATGATTGGGCGGAAGCAGGTCGCGCCACAAAGCTTTCATCGGTGCCCACGAAAACATCGCTGCCATCATTCAGCGCGGCCAGCATGCGCGTGGCATCTTCGGCATTGTCCGCCCAGCGGTCGGCGGCTTTGCCGGAACAGGATTGCATTGCCGCATCGATGATCGGCCGGTAGCCGGTGCAACGGCAGAGATTACCCGCCAGCAAATCGGCGATCTGCTGGCGGGTTGGGGCCCCCCCTCCGTGGTAAAGCGTGAACAGTGACATGATGAAACCCGGGGTGCAGAAACCGCATTGCGACCCATGGCTATCGACCATTGCCTGCTGGACGGGATGCAGCACGCCATCCGAAGCCAGATCGTCAACCGTCACCAGTTCCTTGCCGTCGAGCTGGGCCACCAGCAGAATGCAGGAGTTGACGGGCTCATAGACAACTTTGCCATTGCGGAGCGAACCAAGCGCCACGCTGCAGGCACCGCAGTCGCCCTCGTTGCAGCCCTCCTTGGTGCCGCGCGATTTTTCCTCAAGGCGCAAGTAGTCAAGCACCGTCTGCATCGGCGGCACCATGCCGAGGCTCACCACCTTGCCCCGGCGCAAAAAGCGAATGGCGGAACGCGGCGGCATCAGTCACGAGCCCCGATAGGTCGAATAGCCGTAGGGCGAGAGCAGCAACGGCACATGATAATGCGACGCCGGCTCGGCGATGCCGAAGCGAATGGGGATCACATCGAGAAAAGCCGGGTCCGGCAGCTTGGTGCCGCTGGCCCGCAAATAGTCACCGGCGTGAAAGCGCAACTCATAGTGGCCGCGCATCAAGTTCGCCCCCTCGAGGATCGGGCCATCGACGCGTCCATCGGCATTGGTGTGAATGGTTTTCAGATGCACGCCGCCGCCATCGAGCAGATAGAGCTCGATCTTCAGGTTCGCCGCCGGCTTGCCCGAAGCGGTGTCCAGTACATGCGTCGTCAGACGGCCCATGCGAGTTTGTCGTCCCCTGCCTGTTTACCCCTGGGTGGCTCTCGCGGCCACTTCCGGGAAAAGTTAACACAGGCCAATCGTTCGCAAAAGCAGATTAAACGGAACATGATGCACGCATGATTCGCCCGCAGCATCGCCTCACCTGATGAGAGTGGCACGGAAATCGTTGACGTTGGTATGGGTCGGTCCGGTAATCACCTGATCGCCGAGCTTTTCGAACAGGCTGTGGGCGTCATTGTTTTCGAGCATGGCCACCGGATCGAGCCCGAGGCTGCGGGCCCGCGTCAGGCTCGTGGGATCGATCAACGCACCGGCCACCGGTTCCATGCCGTCGATGCCATCGGTATCGGCGGCAATCGCGTGGCAGCGGCTGTCACCGCTCAAGGCAATCGCCAGCGCCAGCAAAAACTCGACATTGCGGCCGCCGCGGCCATGCCCACGCACCGTCACCCCGGTCTCGCCGCCTGATAGCAGCAGTGCCGGCCGTTTCACCGGCTGGTCATGGGTGGCGATTTCCAGCGCAAGGGCCGCATGGACCTTGGCCACTTCGCGGGCTTCGCCTTCGATGCGATCGCCGAGATATAGCACCTTGAGGCCCAGCGCCTCCGCCTTCTGCCGCACCACACGGAAGGATTCATGGGCTGAGACAATGACGCGGGTTGCAAGCGAGGGGCTAAGCGGCGCGCGGTCTTCGTCGGGAAGCGACAGCCAGTGTTCGATTGAAGCAGGCGGGGTTACGCCGTAGCGCTTCAGTATCTGGCGAGCGTCCTGTTTGCGTGTCGAATCAGGAACGGTCGGGCCAGAGGCTATGATGGCAGGATCATCGCCTGGCACATCGGAGAGCGCCAGCGTGAGGATGCGGGCGGCACCGGCGGCGCGCGCCAACCTGCCGCCCTTCACCGCCGACAGCTGCTTTCGCACGCAATTCAGCTCGGCAATGTTGGCGCCACTTTTCAACAGCGTTTTTATCAAATCGAACTTCTCTTGCATGGCAATGCCCGCCACCGGCTTCGACATGAGGGCCGACCCGCCGCCGGAGATCAAGGCGATAAGCAGATCATCCGGACCCAGCGTAGCGGCCAGCGCCAACGCCTTGTCGGCGGCGGCAAGACTTGATCGATCAGCAACCGGGTGGCTGGCATGAACCACTTCGAGATATTGCAGGTCGTGGGAATAGCCATGCGGCACCACGGCGAAGCCTTCGAGCGGTCCATCCCAATTCCGCTCGACCGCCCGCGCCATGGGAATTGCCGCCTTGCCGGCACCGATTACCACCGTCCGCCCCTTTGGCCGCGCCGGCAGGTTCCGCACCACGGCCTGCACCGGGTCCGCAGCAGCGACTGCCGTTGCAAAGAGCTCGCGCAGCAGCGCAAGAGCCGCAGGGGTGTTGTCGATCAATTCACGCGCACTCCATGCCTGTCCACCATTAACTTTTGCGCCAAGCTGCGGATCCGCACAAGCTCCGGAAAATGTGACTCGACTTGGATGCAAATGCCCGCATCGGCATTCACTTACCATTCAGCGTAACAGTTGATTAACCTCAACTCGCCGGTAACTGTGTTGTAGGAATGACCCAACGTCCTTGCACAGCAAGCACGACGGCACCCGGAGAAGCAAGATGTATGTGTCAACGAATTCGGCCCAGGTGTGGAAGCGCATGGCCGATGAAAATCAGCAATCGGCGCGCACGCTGACGCGCATCAGCATTGGCTTGATCGTCCTCATGGTGGTGACAGGCGCCTATACCTACACGACCCAAAGGAATTTCAACGCGTTCTGCGCCTCGGTGGGCGAGGAAACACGAGCCTCCGAATCGCCTGCCGCTCAGAAACTGGGCCGCGATCTGGTGGCCAGCTACTGCAGCTGACATCCGGCCTGCGCGCCCGGCTAAGAATTTCTCAACCCTGAATACGGAAGTCACTCCCCAATTGCACGGGTTTGACCTTCTTTTCAGAAACACCGGTTATCGCTGGTGGTGGCGGTCTCACTGGCTGCCGGTGTGGGAGTTCGAATATGAGACCGCAGGCCCGGA
Source organism: Hyphomicrobiales bacterium (assembly GCA_031431065.1). Lineage (GTDB taxonomy): Bacteria > Pseudomonadota > Alphaproteobacteria > Rhizobiales > Aestuariivirgaceae > Aestuariivirga. The sequence goes on from JANPCS010000599.1 coordinate 6,653, forward strand.
ATCGGATCGACCGCTATGTCGATCGCGAAGTCGTCCAGAGAATCATGAAGTGCGCCGACGTCGCAACGCTGTTCTGCGCTTCACTCTTCATTTCGCTGGTATCGGCGGCAAACATCCTGGCGACCACGCCGCAAGTCATTGGGTTTCTGGCGATCGAGTTGGCGTTGGTTTGCGTTTTCTGCATGCGGTCGCTCGATCTCTATGAAATCAAGGCGATGACGCAAGGCGCCTGGAGCGCGCTGCGCGCCACGGCCTGCTGCTTCCTTGTCGCCGGCATTCTTTACTATTTGGCCCACATCTTCCTGCTGGAAATGGGCTTCGGCTGGCTGTTCCTGTGGATGATCATCCTGCCCATCTATTTCGCCGCGACCCGCGGCATCGTTTCGCACTGGGCTAGCCCACGCGCCGCCAGGGGCCGCTTCCGCCAGCGCATTGCCATCGTCGGCGGCGGCAAGTCCGCCGAAGAGGCGCTGAACCTGCTGGAATCGTCAAGCGATCTCGATATCGAGATCGTCGGGTTGTTCGATGACCGCGAGGATGCCCGCAGCCCGCAGTCGATCCGTTCCTATGACAAGATCGGAAAGATCGAGGATCTGGCGAACTATTCGAGAGCCCATCGCGTCGATCTCATCATCGTGGCGATCCCGCTGTCGGCCGAGACGCGGCTGCTCTCGATATTGCCCCACTTATGGGAATTGCCCGTCGATATCCGCATCAGTGGCAACGCCTCGAGCCTGAAGCTCAACTCGCGCGCCTATACGTATCTCGGCAATCTGCCATTGCTCTCGGTCTTCGACCGGCCCCTGAAAGGCTGGAGTCTGTTCCAGAAAGAGGCGCTGGATCGCATTCTGGCGCTGATCGCCATCATTGTGCTGTCGCCGGTCCTGGCGGCCGTGGCGCTGGCGGTGAAGTTCGACAGCAAGGGCCCGGTGATTTTCAAGCAGAAGCGCTATGGCTTCAACAACGAGCTGATCGAAATCTACAAGTTCCGCTCGATGCATGCCGAGAGCGGCGATGCGACGGCGTCAAAACTGGTGAGCAGGAACGATCCGCGCGTCACCAGAGTTGGCCGGTTCATCCGCAAGTCGTCGCTCGATGAGCTGCCGCAACTGTTTAACGTATTGAAGGGTCAGCTGTCACTGGTTGGCCCCCGCCCGCACGCCACCCAGGCCAAGGCGGCGGAAGCCCTCTACGAAAAGGTCGTCGATGGTTATTTTGCCCGCCACCGGGTGCGGCCCGGCATAACAGGCTGGGCGCAGATCAATGGCTGGCGCGGCGAAACCGACACCCGCGACAAGATCGAGAAGCGCGTCAAACACGATCTCGAATACATCGATCAATGGTCGCTGCTCTTCGATTTCTACATCATCATCAAGACGCCGTTCGCCCTGATGAAGACCGAGAACGCCTACTGATCAAAGATTATCGGTCGAGAACGTATCGCATTCCCGCAAACTCTTGGCCGTGAAACCGGCGTTGAACCAGCGCTTCCTCTGTTCCGCCGTGCCGTGGGTGAAGGAATCCGGCACGGCATAGCCCTGGCTGCGCTTCTGCAGCGTGTCGTCACCAATTGCCGCGGCGGCGTTCAAGCCTTCTTCGATATCGCCCGGCTCCAGGATCCTGGCCGATGAATTGGCCTCCTGCGTCCAGATGCCGGCAAAGCAATCGGCCTGCAGCTCCATGCGCACCGACAGGACATTGCTCTCCGTCTCCGAGGCCTGCATGCGGGCCTTGGTCACCTGATCGGCGATGCCAAGAAGGTTCTGGACGTGATGGCCAACCTCATGGGCAATCACATAGGCGCGGGGAAAATCGCCGCCGGCCTTGAGCTTGGTTTCCATCTCGCGGTAAAAGCTCAGGTCGATATAGACCTTGCTGTCGCCCGGACAGTAGAACGGACCCATGGCCGATTGCGCGGCACCACACGCCGACTGCACATAGTCCTCGAACAGCACCAGCTTGGGCTTCTCATAGGTCTTGCTCAGCGAGGTGAAAATCTCGCCCCAGATGCGGTTGTTCGAGCCCATGACGCGGGCCACGAATTCCGTACCGGCATCTGCGCCGGCATCGGCCGTCCCGGTGCCGGTTCCCGTACCGATCGTGGTGTCGCCGCTGCTGCCAATGTCGGTGCTGCCGTCGGGCACGGTGATCTGGGTGCCGGTGCCGCCACCATTGATGACCTGCAGAAGATCGATGCCGAAGATTAACTTGATGGCAAAGTATGCAACGACCAGCATGATGATCGTCGAAATACTGAAGCCGCCGCCACGCCCGCCCATCGGAATGTTGATGCGCCTTCCACCGCCGCCCGGCATGCCGAATCCGCCGCCGGGTTTGCCGCCCTGCCCGCGCCGATCCTCGATGCTGTCATAGTCTGGCTTCTCATTGTCGAGACGCATTGGCGGTCCTCCCAGCGTAACGCTTCATTTCTTCCGATCCGGCTCCCGGAATTTGACCAGATCATAGACCAATTGCAAGCTCGGCGTCTCCTGTTTCACCAGCTTGCCCAGTTCAATCACAACGCCGAGCAGGGCTTCGAGTTCCGTCGGCCTTCCAGCCTCGACATCCTGCAGCATGGACGTGCGGTGCGCTCCAACCTTCGCCGCCATGTCCATGCGCTCTTCGATGCTGACGGCAAAGCTGACGCTCAGTGCCTCGGCCACCGCTTGCGCCTCGGTCATCATGGCGTGGATGACACGGCGGGTGCCGGCATCGGTGGCGAGATCGACGAGCAATCCACCAGTCAACACGCTGACCGGGTTGAAGCTCAAGTTGCCCCACAGCTTCAGCCAGATTTCATTGCGCAGATTGGGCCGCACCGGACTCTTGATTCCGGCGGATGTCAGCAACTTGCCGAGCAGCGCGGCGCGCTCCGACTTCTCGCCATTGGGTTCGCCAATCGGCATGCGGTCGCCATAGTGATGGGCGATGACACCGGGCGCCTCGATTTCCGCTGCCTGCCAGACGACAGAACCCTGCGCGCGCTCGGGACCAAGCCTCCTCCAGATCGTGCCGCCGGGATCGACGCTCTCCAGCGTGTGGCCTTCAAACGGGCCACCGCTCCCATAGAAATACCACCACGGCAAACCGTTTTGCGCAAAGAGGATCGCCGTCTCCGGTCCGATCAGCGGCTGCATCTGGTCAATGACGCCAGCCACGCCATGCGCCTTGAGGGTCAGGATGATGTAATCCTGCGGCCCCAGCTGCCGCGGATCATCGGTCACGCGTGGATGAACGGCATGCGTCTCGCCATTCTGCTTCAGCACCAGGCCATTGGCCTGCATGGCGGCCAGATGTGCCCCACGCGCCACCAGCGACACCTGCGCTTCGCCCTTCATCGTCAGCCGCGCACCGACATAGCCGCCGATGGCGCCGGCGCCAAAGATGCAGATCGAGGTCATGTGAGTCCAAGTTTCTGGGCGAGCCCAATGCGCTGCAGCTTGCCGGTGGCACCCTTCGGAATCTCTTCGAGAATGACAATGCGGCGTGGAACTTTAAAAGCCGCAAGCTTCACATTGGCGAAATCCTGCAGCTCGCGCTCGGTGACGCTCATGCCGTCGCGCAACACGACGGCGGCCGCCACGTCCTCACCCAGTTTGTCATGCGGCATGGCGAAGGTAACCGCTTGGTGCACGGCGG